>CALAJO010000134.1 GCA_937922745.1 uncultured cyanobacterium | reverse complement strand
TCCTCGCTTTTGTTTGGGAAGATGAGGCTCGATTAACGCCCACTCTGTGTCTGATAAATTCTTCCAACCCATCCCTATTCGCCTCCAACTCTCAATCACAACCACAGCATCTTATCAGAAAATTACCGGATGAGTTCTAGTGAAACTTGTACTTAGTATTTAGGGAACAATTTATCAATAAACCTCCACATCTGATTTTGGTGTTGAATACTGGCGGATAAACAACCGGCTGTTAAAGCAAATCCCACGACAGGGGAATTGTTTGAGAATTATCTTATCTGTATTGTTTCAACAGATTCAACAACTCTTATATGCGTATTAACTTATTGGGGAGAATATACATGACTCGCAAAACTTTAATGGCAAGCCTTTTGGCTTTAACATTAACCGGAAGCATGATGACCGCCGCATTTGCGGAGATTTTTCAGCGTTCCTTAACCCTTGACCAAGGGGCTGGCCAATTTACCGTTTCCGATCTGGGCGTGGGCGATACCCTCGTTTTAAGGCTGGTCAACCCTACCAATCGCGCTTTGACCTTTGAAACCACCCAAAACCTGGGCAACCAGAAAAGCTGGTTGGTTCCGGCCAACAGCACCGCAACCGTGGAATTCGTTTACACCCGCCCGTTTGATGACGATGTTGAGTTCGTGGTTCGCGACCCCGCCCAAACCGGTGTTGAAATTGCCCACGGCACCTTTATGCGTGGCGGTAGCAACATTAGCACCCAGGGAACAACTCAGCAACAAACCACCACCAGCAGCACCTTTAGTCAAACCGAAATTGAGCGCCCCGTTGCGGAGCAACAGCCAATGCAAATGGAGCATGTTCAACCGGCAACCGGCAGCGGCGTTAACATCCGCGGCTACTGGTAGATAGAAGTTATAACCATTTTCTGCAAGGCGGTACAAATGTACCGCCTTGTTTTTGGCTTCTCTCCCCATTTAAATAATCTGCATTTCTGTGCAAAAATCAGTAAACCGGCCTTGTTTTTTCGGCCTTATTTGTTTAAGAATCATAGTAGGTTCTATATTTTCTGATGTTTTTTGATAGAAGGAGAGTTTTATGGACGTGAATACCAGCTGGGAAACACTAGACGTTGCCGGTAACCCCATGCAGGCATACGTTGCAGTGCCCAACAAGGAAGGCCAGTATCCCGGCGTCCTGGTGTTCATGGAAATATTCGGGATTAACGAGCACATCCAGGATGTTACCCGGCGGATTGCCAACGAAGGTTATGTCGTTATTGCGCCGGATTATTACCATCGTGTCGCGCCTGGCCTACAGATGGGGTATACCACTGCGGAGATCGAGGAAGGCAAAAAGCATAAGGATCAGGTAACGCAGGCCGACATGATTGCGGATGCCCAAGCTGCCATCGACTTCCTGAAACAGCATCCCCAGGTTAATCCCAAGGATAGATTCGGCTCTATCGGCTTCTGTTTTGGCGGTTATGTCGCTTATGTAGCGGCCACCCTGCCGGAGATCGCGGCGACCGCATCCTTTTACGGTGCCGGTATTGCCCATGACCTGCCGAACAAGGAGGAACCTCCTGTTGATAAGAGCGGCGAAATCAAAGGCTACATGATGTGCCTCTTTGGAGACAAGGATGAGTCCATCCCCGATGAGGATATCGAGATGATTCGCGAGACCTTGGACTATGCGCATGTTCCCAATAAGGTGCTGGTCTATCCGGGTGCAGATCACGGCTTCTTCTGCGATCAGCGTGGCAGCTACAACCCTGAAGTGGCCGTTGAAGCATGGGGTGAAGTGGTCACCCTCTTCCAGGATCAGCTGAAAGGGGCCCACGTCCGCTAAAGTCGCCCTGCCTGAGGTCAAGCATAAAACGTTTCTTGACAACAGCCAAGGGTGATTTTATGATTCCATTACCCAAAAAAAGATTTTAAAGCTTTGGTGGGGCGTTAGCGCAGTTGGTAGCGCGTCTCAATGGCATTGAGAAGGTCAGGAGTTCGAATCTCCTACGCTCCACCATTTTTTAATATCATAATCATCAATTCCTAAAATTAATCAGCATTTCGGCTCGTTGAAAATTACGTCCCAATAAGTGGCTTCTTTACTGCTCGGCGTGCTTATTTTCCTTTTATGGTTAGGGGTTGGGTTAATAGCAAACAATGCACTCTCTTGAGAATATTATTGTTGTTGTTTCCATCCTTTTGCTCATCAGTATTATTGCGAGCAAAGCTTCCAGCCGGTTTGGCATTCCCGCGCTGCTTGTCTTTCTGGCAATTGGCATGCTCGCCGGCTCGGAAGGGCCTGGCGGAATATTTTATGATGACCCGAAGCTCACCCAGTCTATCGGGGTCATTGCCCTGATTTTGATTCTTTACGCCGGCGGGCTCAGCACACAGTGGCAAAGCGTACGTCCGGTATTGTGGAAAGGCCTGGGCTTATCTACGTTGGGCGTCAGCATTACGGCAATATTGGTGGGGTTGTTTTCATGCGCTCTGCTTGACGTTTCTCTGTACGAAGGGCTGTTGTTGGGCGCGATTGTATCCTCTACGGATGCGGCTGCCGTTTTTTCCGTGCTTCGCTCTCGCAGCGTCAGCTTGAAAGATGAGCTGAAACCATTGTTGGAACTGGAATCCGGCAGTAATGACCCAATGGCCATTTTCCTGACAATTGGTTTCATCCATTTGTTAACGCATCCAACCGCCTCAATAGGAGGCTTTGCCCTTATGTTTGTCCAGCAAATGCTGGTAGGGGCAGTCCTCGGCTTTGTTTTCGGCAAGCTTGCAATCAAGACGATTAATCGGGTCAACCTGGAATATGACGGGCTGTACCCGGTGCTGTCCATTGCCTTGGTTGCCCTCGTTTATGGAGTCACGGCATTGTTGGGTGGCAACGGATTTTTGGCGGTATACATTGCGGCAATCGTATTGGGTAACAGCGAATTCATCCACAAGAAGAGCCTGTTGCGCTTTCACGATGGCCTTGCTTGGCTGATGCAGATAGTAATGTTCCTGACGCTTGGGTTGCTGGTTTATCCGTCCCATGTCGTCGCAGTCGCCTCCAGCGGCGTTCTTTTATCATTGTTCCTGATGTTGGTTGCCCGCCCTGTGAGCGTGTTTGTAACGTTGCCGTTTACCCGCATCCAGGGCAAGCTGATGGTTGCGTGGGTGGGGCTCCGCGGGGCCGTGCCGATTATATTGGCGACCTATCCGTTGCTGGCAGGTTTACCCCGGGCAGAACTGTTTTTTAACATTGTGTTTTTCGTTGTCTTAACTTCAGTGCTTCTTCAGGGCACATCTCTCCCGCGGGTTGCCAAATGGCTAAAGGTGGATGCTCCCCTGCCCGCCCGTACTCCGGTACCGTTGGAATTGATGCCCTCCGGCGTGACGAAAAACGATCTGGTTGAGATCATTGTTCCGGAAAGTTCGGATATTAACGGTAAACGCATTATTGAGTTGGGCTTGCCAAAAGGGGTTCTGGTCGTATTTATTTCCAGAGGGGCGGAATCCTTTGTGCCCACCGGCGCAACAATGCTTCAGGCGGGTGACGCCTTACTGCTGCTGGCGACAAAGGAAAACCTGGCCCAAGTATGCTCTACGATTGGGACGCAATGCACGCCACTATAGGTTAAATATCACATGATGACGAATGATGGGCCGGTTTTTTTACCTTGTTGCGTTTATTTGTAGTGGTCAAAATTTTGGAGCGAACGGGATGCTCAATCAGGCTCTTTAACTGTTTGAGGTCAATATCCAAAATATGCTGGGGAAAGTGTACGATTCGGTTACTGCATTCCCGAATCGCTTCAGGCCCCGGAATATACTCTAAAATAATGCTGATTGCCGTTCGGTCTGGCTTTATCGTTTTCATCACAAAGTTGCACCGATACGCTCCCCACTTTGCATTTAACGCATACCAACTGGTATCGATATCATCGATCTGGACTTCCCATTCTTCATTCCGGCCGATGGGAATCCAAATGGTCCAAATCCAGGTGTTGTCGCTATCTGTCTTCCGAACTGTTTCCAGGTTCTTGATGAACAAGGGATAAGCCGTTACATCCAACCACATTTTAAAGCAGTCATCAATAGCGGCATCAACCTCGATATATTTCTCCACTTGCGGCATGGCATCTCCCTTTATCCAGATCATCCATTTTAATCCTGGTGGTTCAGCAGGCACATTGCCAATGTAGGCGCTTCATTCCGTTTTTGAGAAAGCGTTGTCAATCAGCCTCATTTTTTACAGAACTTTATAAATTTAGAAAGCATAAGCAATTTAAAACATTGTCTCGTTTTATAAGGCCTAACCCTCTTGATAGATTGTTCGTTATTCGTGGAGAAGGAGCCCCTTGCTTTGAACGTTTTATCTTATTCTGCTCGATCTAGCGCTCTTTTTTCTTCTCACGTGGTTTTGCAACATCGCCCATTATTTATGGCAGGTTCAAAAGATGCTTTTGTCAGAGCATATTCCCCGCATTTTAGCAGTTCTCAGCCAATATACTCTCTCGACGAATTGCTTAATAAACGTATTATTTCTACGTTTAGCCGGTTATTAGTTGGTGATAGCAATGCGATGCGGCAAGTTAAGGAGTTGACGGCAAAATTTGCCCTTACAGGCGATGATACGGTTTTACTGTATGGTGAGTCCGGTGTTGGTAAAGAGCAAGTCGCTCGTGCAATTAAGGAGATTGCTTACCCGCATGATAAACCTTTTATTGCCATTAACTGTGCTGCATTACCCCCTACATTGTTGGAGTCCGAATTATTTGGTCACGAAAAAGGGGCATTTACCGGTGCCCATGAAAGAAGAATTGGTAAATTTGAAGAAGCCAAAGGTGGAGTCATTTTCTTGGATGAAATTGGAGAAGCACCGCCTGAAATTCAGCAAAAATTACTCCGTGTTGTCGAACGGAAGACCATAGAAAGGCTTGGAGGAAATACAACGATACCTGTAAAAGTTAAAATCATCGCTGCAACAAATAAAAATGTATTCGAGTTATCTCGTGGATCAACTTCAACCAGAGAAGCTTCATTCAGGCTCGACTTATTCAATCGCTTAAACCGTTTGCCGATATATATCCCCCCCCTTCGCCAACGGCCAGATGATATTATGACAGTCGCTAATTTCCTACTGGAAAAGGAAAATGAGGCAAAAAATAAAAAAATTAAAGGTTTCAGCCCTGAGGCTGAAGCAAAGCTGAAGGGCCATTACTGGCCCGGTAATATTCGTGAGCTTGGCAATGTAATTGCAAGAGGGGTTGTATTCGCCCAAGGCGATATCATACAACCTGATGACATCAAATTTGACTACCAAATTTTTAGTCAAGGCGTAGATACAGCCCATCCTACCATTCAGATAGACTTCAGAGGGACTTTAAAGGAAGTATTAGATCGGGCCAGATTAGCTTATTTAGACTACTTATCACAGCTGCATCAAGGAAATGTCTCAGCAATTGCAGAAGCAGCTGACATGAAACCCTCAAAAGTCAGACAGCTCCTAGGTTTATAGATAAAACACTAATCCTTGAAATCGATCATTGCCTGGACGGGGACATTTTGAGGTAACGCGCTGCGGCCGTTCAAGTCGCTCAGTTCAATCATAAACAACATGGCGGCAATATTGGCATCCAGCTTTTTAACCAGCGTAGCGGTTGCAGCTGCGGTTCCACCGGTTGCAAGCAAGTCATCCACAATAACCACATTGCTACCGGGCGGGAAGGCGTCGGCATGCATTTCAACACAGTCCGAGCCGTATTCCAGGTCGTATTGATGGCGTTCCACCAGGCCGGGGAGTTTGCCCATTTTGCGCGCAGGAACAAAGCCTTTTTTCATCCGGTTGGCCAGGGCCGCGCCGATAATAAACCCACGGGACTCGATGCCGACGATGTAATCCACTTTCACGTCAACCAGTTGGGATTCAAACCAGCGAAGGGTTTCTTCAAACAAAGTCGGATCCTTTAGAACCGGCATAATATCGCGAAACAAAATGCCCGCTTTCGGAAAATCCGGGATGGCGCGAATCGAATCACGAACCTGGCTAACGGAGATGGACGGCATGGCGTTCCCTTTCATCAACATGTTGACTGGACGATTCGGTAAGGGCTTCCAGGGCAAGGCGGGCTTTGATGGAAGAGATGGGGGCCGTCATCAACCACTCCCGGAAGCGATGGACATTATCGAGAGCGTTTTTAAAGGCAATGTACTCCAGCATATCTACCGGGTTAAAGTTGGCCAGCGCGTCACCGGGTTGCAACTGCACCTGGACTTCCTGGTTGGGCAGCACCTTAATGGCAATCTGGTTTGCACGGCTCAGCACAATCAACCCGTTCAGAATCACCGGCTGGGACGTGGAAAGCATCATGGCCAGGCGGCCTAGCTCGATATTAAACGTGGCTTGGTTTTGTTGCTTGGCAAGCCGCAACAAAGTTTTGTACAGTCCATCCAAGTAGGCGTTGGGAGGGCGGTAAATCGGCATTTTCTGGTACTTCCCGCCAATCAGGTGTACGATACGCGGTTGTTGCGTGCGGATGAGCTGTGCGAAACTCGTCATATCCGCCGGCAGATCCCACAGGATCATATGCTGGCTGCGGTTCTCCGGAGGTTGCCCGTTCCGCTGGCAGAACATGGATTCCATCAGGGGGATGGGGAGGTGCTGCTGGTTCCCCTCGCAAAAAATACGGTACAGATGCACGGCATTTTCACGGTTCACATCCACTAACACCTGGCTCAGGAAGCTTTCAATCTCGTCCCGCCCACGATGGTCAATCCATTCCAGGTTCTGAAATTCCGAATCGCTGGGAATGAGTTGCTCTGCGGAAACGGCAGGCGTCATTTCATCCGGATGGATGGCGCGGATGACTTTGGCTGGCAGCGCCTGGTGCTGTGGCGGCGCAATATGCGACAGCGATTCATCCTGAAAGTCCTTGAGTAAAAGCTGGAGTTTGCTGGCGCCATTAAAATGGTTCATCTCCACCGTAAAGGCAAAGCGGTAGGTACTTTTGGGGTTCAGCTTGCTGGTATCGCCACCCCAGTTCCACTGGATGGCTTCGAGGTGATGTCCTGGCTGGTTTGTCGTCAGGATAAGCTTGAGATGCTTTTTGTCTTCGCCCATGGTGCGCTGCGCCCCAATGGACGTCCGCTCCAGGGCAAAGATGGGAAGCGGGTTTCCCTGGCCGAACGGGGCCATTTTATCTACGATTTCCACTAGATATTGATTGACCTGGCTTGAATCCAGTTTCATGTCTACCCACGTTACGGGAACCATATCACTGTCGCTGATGCGATCGGCGCACAGTTTGAAGAGGCGCGTTTTCAGCTTCTGCAAGTCGCCTTGAGGAATGGAGAAGCCGGCTGCGCCACTATGCCCGCCCCATTTGATAAACATGTCCTCCAGTTCCATCAGGTTTTCGTGCATGTTAAACCCATCAATGCTACGGGCGGAGAAGCGAATTTCCTGGGATTCGTCATCAATGTTGCCGATAAAGCATGGCCGGTTGTACTTGTCGATAAGGCGTGTCGCCACCAAGCCAACAATGCCCTGGTTCCAGTCGCGGCTGCAAAGGATAATCGCCTTCTGGTCCGTTAGCTCGCCCGTGGTGATGAGATGGGTATCGGCCTGAAGCAAGCATTCGTCCACCATCTCCCGGCGACGTCGGTTCAGTTGTTCCAGCTTGGCGGCCAGTTGCTTGGCCTGCTCCGGGTCTTTCGTAATCATCAGCTCAACGGCATCGCTGGCATCCCCAATGCGGCCAATGGCATTTAGGCGCGGGCCAATGCCGAAGCCGAGGGTTTGGGCCGTAATCGGTGCAGTTTCGTTAATCCCGGCTTCCAGTAGCAGGGCTTTTAGCCCAACCCGTTCGCGGCGATTCAGCACTTCCAACCCACGGCAAACGAGATAACGATTTTCACGCAGGAGGGGCACCATATCCACGACCGTCCCGATGGCGACCAGGTCGAGCAAGGCGTCAATTTCGGATTGCGGCGCATTGTGGGATTGCATGAGGGCTTCGCTGAGCTTGAAAGCCACACCAGCGCCAGACATATGCGCCACCGGCACATCCTCCGGCAACAACTTGGGGTTAAGCGTGGCAAAGGCTGGGGGCAGGTTTTCGGGCAATTCGTGGTGATCGGTGATAATGGTGTCCACGCCCAAGCTCTTGAGCAGCGTCACTTCGTTGAAGTTGGTAATCCCGGTATCTGTTGTAATCACCAGCTTTACACGCCGGGAGCTAACCAAGCGGCACAATGCCGTGCTGTTAAGCCCATGCCCCTCGTTATGGCGGCTGGGAATGTAATAGCTGACGTTGGCGCCCAGGAATTTCAGGCATTGCATCAGGATAGAAGTCCCGGTAATGCCGTCTACATCAAAATCCCCAAAGATAAGGATATGGTCTTGGGACTGGATGAGCTGGTTAATCTTGTTAACGGCCTTTTCCATATCCGGAAAGGTGTCTGGGCCACCAGGCTGATAGCTTTGCGGGTTTAAAAATATCCTGGCCTCTTCGGGATCCGTAATGCCCCGGATAGCCAGCAACTTGGCGAGGATAGGCAAATTCCCTGCGGCTGCAATCAACTCCGGTGTCACATCGGCAGCCGATGACTCTTTATACTTCCAAATCCGGCTCACAGAGCCATTCTCCCTTCTAATCCGCGAAACGTTGCGAAGCATCCCCAAGCAGGAACATGCCTACCCCCTTATTCTATCAGCACGCGTATCAATAAGTCTTGTAAAATTGCAATTCTTTTCGCCTTTGCCGTCGCTGCTTATTCTTGACAGCGTTACTTTCTTTATACATACATGAAGATATCATCAGCAATGTCTTCAAAGGTGGAACGTGCAGATCGGAACATATTTTACAGGTCATCTTATTTCCCCAGGATCGCATCAGCCTCAAAAGTCGTCACTGAATCCGTCCGGCTTTCAGTCCGTTCGTAATGTTCATTTTTCCGGTCATCTTCACGAAGAGGTTTTTGACCTTCAGAGTACAACGAAAGGGTATATCGATACTCTGATTAGCAGAGGGTTTAAAGACCAGGGCGAGGTGATCGGCACTGCTTTGGAACTGATGGCGCAGTTTCATAGATTTAACATCGAAACGCGCGAATGGAACAACCGAAATCCGGTTTATGTCGCCTTTGAAAGACCCAATGGTGAATTGACGTATCTTGATTTTGAACGGACTGAAAAGACAAATCCGCGTGCAGAAAAGGTTTCTGTAACCCTGGCTTTTGATCCTGAGGGATTTCGGTATATTAAAGGGTTTGCCCATGCCCTGGATAGGGACTGGAAAGGGTTAATCACGGGTGGCGTTCATCTTTTAAAATCCATGAGTGATCTGAAAGTTCAGGAGCCCAGAGGCAAATTTATCTTTTTCAGAAGCCTGAGCCCGGAGGTTGGCTATCGGTTTGATGAGCTGGACGAATTTTATTTCTTGCGAATGGCGCATTCTCCACCCCGGAAAGATCCTCGGTTCCAAGTGCAGGTTGTTCAACGATAACAGTGCTTAAGATACCTGCTTGTTGACCGGGTGTGGTTTCAGCAGGCCTTTATGCAGAATTTTGTGAAAAAAGTCCTGTCCAAAGTCATGATCAGCCAATAAAGTGTCTAAAACCACGTCCGAACTTTCCCAGCCCTCGATGCGGCTGGCATAAACCCGTTTGAGCAATGCACTGGAATCAATTTCGTTAAACATCTGGTCTTGTTCCTCTAACCCCAACCCTACACGCTGTTTCATCAGTGTCTTCCGATTATGACAGATCCAGCCATTCTTGTATAGCCCTGCTGAGACAAATACTAGCAAAGTAAAAGCCCCTGTTATAACAACAGGGGCTTTATTGAATTGAGCTTGTTGCCGTTAGCGGGAACCGACCCCGGATTGCTCATCGGTCGGGGTAAATTCCGCTTCGATGACATCATCATCCGCGGCAGAGGAGGTGCCGCCATCGGTGCCACCGGCTTGCTGGGCCGCGCTGGCTTGCTCGTAAGCCTGGGTAGAAAGCGCATACGCAGCCTGCTGTAATTCCTCCGTGAGGGATTTGATTCGGCTGATGTTGCCGTCTTTCAGCGCTTCCCGCAGGTCGTCCACCTGCTTTTTCACGCGGTCGCGGTCGGCAGCCGGGATTTTGTCACCCAGGTCGCTCAATTGGCGCTCAACCTGGTAAACCAGCGCATCGGCCGTATTGCGGGTTTCAGCTTCTTCCTGGCGCTGCTTGTCTTCCGCAGCGTGAGACTCGGCTTCATTCACCATCCGCTTAATTTCATCATCCGACAGGTTGGTGGAAGCCTGGATGGTAATCCGTTGCTCCTTGCCGGTAGCCTGATCCTTTGCGGAAACGTTTAAAATCCCATTGGCGTCAATGTCGAATGTGACTTCAACCTTGGGGATGCCGCGCGGCGCTGGCGGGATGCCTTCCAGACGGAAGTTACCGAGTAATTTGTTATCGCGGGCCATCGGGCGCTCGCCCTGGTAAACCTGGATGTCCACGCTGGTCTGGTTGTCATCCGCAGTGGAGAAGACTTCTTTGCGCTGAACCGGGATGGTGGTGTTGCGCTCGATCATCTTGGTCATTACGCCGCCGAGGGTTTCAATCCCCAAGGTCAGCGGGGTGACATCCAACAGAACGATGTCTTTAACTTCGCCGGCCAGAACACCTGCTTGGATAGCAGCGCCCACGGCAACGACTTCGTCCGGGTTAACGCCCTGGTGCGGGTCTTTTCCGCTCAGCTCGCGAACCAGCTCCTGAACTGCCGGGATGCGGGTGCTGCCGCCCACGAGGACGACTTCGTCAATCTGGTTTTTGTTGATTTTGGCGTCGCGGATGGCTTGCTCCACCGGGCCGCGGCAGCGCTCAACCAGGTCACGCGTTAGCTGGTTAAACATGGCGCGGGACAAGGTGGTTTCCAAGTGTTTCGGGCCATTCTGATCCGCCGTGATAAACGGCAGGCTGATGTTGGTTTCAGTCATCGTGGAGAGTTCGCACTTGGCTTTCTCGGCCGCTTCCTTCAAGCGTTGGAGTGCCTGCTTGTCATTGCGCAGGTCAATGCCTTCCTGCTTCTTAAACTCGTCAATCAACCAATCCATGACCTTTTCGTCGAAGTCATCGCCACCCAGGCGCGTATCCCCACTGGTAGACTTAACTTCGAAAACGCCATCGCCCACTTCCAGGATGCTGACGTCGAAAGTACCGCCGCCCAAGTCGAAGACCAGGATGGTTTCATCATGCTTCTTGTCCAAACCGTAAGCCAAGGCGGCAGCGGTTGGCTCGTTGATGATCCGGAGGACTTCCAAGCCCGCAATTTTGCCGGCGTCTTTCGTGGCCTGGCGCTGGGTATCGTTAAAGTAGGCGGGAACCGTAATAACGGCCTTGGTCACTTCTTCGCCCAGGTATTTGGAGGCGTCATCTTTTAGCTTACGCAGTACCTTTGCGGAAATTTCCTGCGGGGTGTAGGGTTTGCCGTCGATACTCACGGTATGATCGGTTCCCATAAAGCGTTTAATCGAGCTGATGGTGCGATCGGGGTTCAGTACCGCCTGGCGTTTGGCCAGTTGGCCTACCAGTGTTTCCCCGGTTTTGGAAAAGCCGACAATCGATGGTGTCGTACGGCTTCCTTCAGCGTTTGGAATGACCGTGGGCTGGCCCCCTTCCATTACGGCAACAACAGAGTTTGTTGTTCCCAAATCAATTCCAACTACTTTTGCCATAATACGTGTCCCTTTTGATTTTGACATCTCACACACTAACACTTTATCTAAAAAAAGGGGGCAAGTTGTATATCTTCATAAACATTTAAGGATTTCTTAAGCATTCGCGGCTTGCCCTTGCTGTTGGCGGGCATCGTCCTGCGTGATTTAAATAAATACGAACGAGCCATTTGAGGCTGTTTCCCTGGCGCAGATTTATCCACTCCCAGATTAACTGGAGTTCTTGGTATTTCTGTATGGCAGGTTTCTGTAATGTGGATCTTCTCCACCGTTACTAAGGTATACAACTGCGCTTAAAATTTTTGGCAAGAGCCGGCCTAGCGTTTGCTTCTCATGAAGAAACCACCTGAACCGGATGGTTCAGGTGGTTTCGGGTTTTAACCCTCTATCCGTTATCGTTTAACCTACCTTAGGGGTTATCGCGTCCCTCAAGCAACAAGAGTACTTGATCAACTTGGGGTACGGAAATCGCGCTGCCGAGTTGGTTCAGTTTAACGATTTCATCCCGAAGGGGCGCCTTAACCGAGAAGTGAAAGAGTGTGGTATCGGCCTCCGGTAAGTCCTCTTTTTGAGACGAGAACGAATAGGGTTGGAGTTTTCGTTTCGTCATAAGGACTCATTCCCATTTCATGTTTGCCTCAAAACCATTCTTATCGGAGGAGGGAGAGGGCCAATTGCGGAGACTGGTTGGCTTGCGACAGAATGCTGGCCGAGGCCTGCTGAAGGATTTGGTACTTCGTCAGGTTTGCCGATTCCTTTGCCACATCCACGTTCCGAATACGGGATTCTGCTGCTTCAAAGTTCTCTGCGGTAATAGCCAAGTTGTTAATGGCACTATCCAGACGGTTTTGGAACGAACCGATCGTGGCTCTCAACTCCCCTACTGTTGATAGGGCAGCATCCACATCCGTTAAGAAGCTAAGTGCGGCAGAGTTGTTGCTGACGTCGACCGAGCCCAGGCCCAAACCAGCAGTTGCCGTGGCATCGGCTAAGGCACTCCCGATGTTGATGGTATCCAGGGAAGCATCGGTTCCGGCCCCTACCTGAATGAAGAAGCTGGATGCCGACCCATCCAACAGCTTGTTGCCGTTGAATTCGGCTGCGCCCGCAATCCGGTCTATGTCGTCCATACGGGCCTGGATTTCCTGGGTGATTGCTTCCCGTTGGGAGGTACCGTTGGTATCGTTCGCAGCCTGGACGGTCAACTCGCGAATCCGTTGGAGGTTATCCTGGATAACGCTGAGCGAACCTTCCGCGACGGACAACATGTTGTAACCATCGGAAGCGTTGTTGATGGCCTGGTTTACACCGCGGATTTGAGAGCGCAAACCTTCGGAAATCTGTAAGCCGGCGGCATCGTCTGCGGCGCGGTTAATTCTGAAACCGGAAGAGAGGCGTTCAAAGGAACGGTTGAGGTTATTCCCGTTGGTGGCCAGGTTACGTTGTGCGTTAATGGCAGATACGTTGGTATTAATGACTAACGGCATACTATTGTCTCCTTACTTATGCGTTCGTTGGTTATTCGTCCGTGATTGATTGGTGTGAAAACTCACTCTAAGAACACCCCAAGCCGGGCCTGATCCGTTCAAGCCAGCCGGAAGCATTGCTCATGCTTTAGAGAGAAGCGTCTTTCCGCATTGAGGTTGTTTTCTGTCCAAAGGGTGTTTCGTCAAACCAACGACATGAAGTAGGTTGGATAGAGGAGGTTGTAATAATTATTTACAATTTTACAAACAATCAATTCAGGGTTGTTTATAAATTGCTTAGGGTAAAAGAGTATTGGGAATTTCAATCGCACCAACGCAAAACAGATGGCAATTTAACTATCTTCAACTACGGCATGCGGGTCATCATCGGCGTCCATAATCTCCGGATCCAATGGACGGTTGGTATAATACACCACGGTAATTTCCGTATCCGGTGTAACAGGTTGGTTATAGGTCTTGGCGAGAAAGTCGATAACGGCATGCATATCATTTAAATTACTTTTTTGTAGCTGATAATCCCTGGCGTCCAGCTGATCAATGCGGCAGCATTTCAATTCACCCTGTATTATTGCTTTGCGAATAACCTTATGGTTCACGCGGATGTCCACTTCCTCGCCATCCACCCAATATTGGTTATCAAAGTAAATGCGACCCAGGCGAAACGCGGTTTTCAATTCGCCCGCAGGCTCATCAATCACTTCCTGCCGAAAATGCGCGGGCCAGTTAATTGCCTTTGCCATACCATCTCTCCACGCCTGACATTGATACCTTTATTGTAAACGGTTTTCAGTTACATGGTAAAAAATTGATCCTCCCCCTTGATCCACTGATGACAAGCGCTTGATCCGCCGAAACACACCAGAATGTAGTAGATATTGGGGTTTGCTAAAACAAGGGCGCTTCCCTATCATGAAAATCCAACTTGAAACGCACTTGGTCAGAGCAAAACCCAACCGAGGAGGAGAAAGCATATGCACGCCGTCTCCGGCAAAAAGCGTATGGCTTGTTATAGTATGAGAAGAGAGTCCCGGCCTTTAAATGTTTCCCATCTCATCGAAAAACAACAGGTCCTGTCCAGGGCCAAAGCCCTTCGCAGGGTAAAGACGTTGCTCTCGCAAAAAAAGCGCATCCCGCCTGAAGCATTAGAACTCATCGCACTGTTCCATCTGCAAGCCGATGACCTGACCGAAGCCGGGATTGCGTACGAAGTGGTTCGGGCGCTGGAAAAACAATTTCCCTTGCTCTTGTCATAATCGCGGTTTTACAGCCACATACATGATTAACGGTAGCGATTTTGCCATGCCTTTTTGCAACTTCGGTAATTCGGCATACTGCACCATCTGCGCATGTTGTTTCGGCTTACAAAACTTGTGAAATGAGCCTGTTCACCTGGATTACTTTGGATTGCGAAGAATACCCTTACCGCCAGTACCGGTACAAACCGTTGAGCCGAAGTTGGCAGCAGGAGGGCCTGCACTTGTTTATGCTAACATGCGCATGTTTTGCTCCGGTACGTTCTAAAGGTTACAAAGTATGCTCCATGCAACACAAACACGGGTTTATAGCCAAACACCCAGGCCTAAGACAGAGTTAAACCAGCCGTATTATCTGTTTTTGAAGGACAATGTCCGGTTTAGAAGCCAAGGGCCTGCGACGCCAGTAGAAACGTCTGTACCGTTCTGGAAAAGGCCTCTTGCCTTTTTGTCTCCTGATAACTGGAAAGCCGGATGGCAGAAAGCCATCGCGGTTTTCCAGTCCAAGGCTAAGCAAGGCAAGCAATGGCAGGAAGCCGTCAAGCTGATGATGGATCTTGCCTTATTTCCTGTTTCACTCGGGTTTAATCTGGTGTTAAATGTGTTTTTCCCAGGGCTATCCTTCAGTGAAACGTATCAAGCCTTCTTTAAAGGCGTGCATGAGGCCACTGTTAAAATGCCTGAGCAAAAAGCGGATGCTAAAACAGGCACTGGTTTTGCTCCTGGGTATAAACCTGCATCGAATGAGCATTCCCTGTTTTCACAATCAATGTATATGTTTTTGCCGGATGCAAATGACCTAAAGGCGCTAAAGCGGTTGCGGGAAACGAACCTCTCCCAGGTAAATACCTGGCGGAAGGCAAACATGATCTCCCGCTTGCTCAAGGATTTACAGACCGGAATGGGTATTCAGTTCATTTCATCCCAGGTTGGGTTTAACGCCAAGCGGCAATGTCTGGCGAGCAACCTTACTTTTGTGCATCCTGAGTACCCAGGCCATCCGTTCAATTTGGTTTTTGATCATGATCCCGCTTGCCAGATGTATCTCAACATTCCCAACAAAGCGGTACAATACAAACTTCTGGCCAGTTTGGCGCAAGCCGGGTTTAAAGAGGCCCAGACCCAAGGCACGAATCAAACGGCGACACCCAATTATGCGGAGCTGGCTCTGTTTGATGATCGGGGTGATATACAGGACTTGAAATTGATTGTTAATCAGCCGGGCCGTTTTTCGCTTGGGCAGTTTGACCTTAGCGTCGCGCGCGCGCAACGCCTCAATCTGGCCTTTGCCCAGTTTAATCGGGCTCTCCTTCAGCAGGGTTACAAACTGGCAAATATAGGGTACAACTATTCGCCTCGTTTTAACACTATGGAGGAAATCCATTCCTGGGATTCCCTGAAGGGCAATACTTGGATGGATATTTACTACTATATCGCCGCGAAAGAGCAGTTTGTTGAGGCCCGCATTCAAGGCCCTGAGAGAATGGCCCGTCTCAAGGATGACTTGAAGAAAGCAGGGTTCCAGTATTTAGGCAAGGACGATCCTTATAAATTGGCTGAAACAACTTACTCGCCTTTTGTTTATCATCTTCAGCAGAAGGGGTTGGATGTTTTTATTACGGATCACACCGACTTTAAAAAACGCTTGTTGAAAAACAAAGCAGGCAATTAACGCTGTGTGGGCGTTGTGGATTTTACTTTGGTCAGGTCGATGCGTTTTTCGCTGTTGCGGGTTGTCCAGCGGGTAAGCAATACCAGCAATGTGCTGAAGATGACCACTGAAGCCAACGTTAACAAATAGTCCTGCAAATGCCCAATGTAGATGCTGGCGATAATACCACCGATGATACAGACGGCGTACATCGCAACCACCGTCCTTACCTGGGAGAAGCCTGCTTTAAGCAGCTTATGGTGCAAATGGTCGGAGTCGGCGACAAACGGGCTCTGGAATTTCCATAACCGACGCAAGGTCGAGTAGGTAATATCGAGAATCGGAACGGTGAGGATAATCACCGGCAGGAGCATGGTCATCGTCAAGGTCTTCAACACGCCGGTAACGGCAATACAGGCCAAAACAAAGCCGCAGAGCAAGGCCCCACTATCGCCCATAAAGATCCGGGCGGGATAGAAATTGAGGTTTAAAAACCCTAATGTTGCGCCCGAGAGGGCCACGGCAAACATTGCCGGAATAGGCTCGTTCATATTCAAGGCCACAACAGCCAAGGTTAAAGCCGAAATCATGGAGACGCCGCCCGCCAAGCCGTCCACGCCATCAATAAAGTTCATTGCGTTGCTAATTCCAATCAGCCAGAGCATGGTGATGGGGAAGCTCAGTACCTGGAGTAGCAGGATTTTGCTGAACGGCAAGTCCAGCGCGATAATCTGCACGCCGAGCTGAAACGCGGTAATGGCGGCTAAGACTTGTCCAAACAGCTTGAGGTAGGGCGACAGGTTGTATAGGTCATCCAGCAAGCCCACAAAAAAGATGATGGTGCCGCCCAGCATAATGCCGGTGTAGGCGGTTCCTTCCAACTGACCCGGAAAGAACAGGCTGAAAAGGCCCATGGTTGCCATAAACCCGGCCCAAATAGCAATGCCGCCCAGGCGGGGAATTGGGTGCTTGTGGATTTTGCGGTCGTTGGGGATATCGTAGTGCCCGGCGTCGATGGCCAGCTTCCGGATGATGGGGGTAACAATGCCGGAAACAAGCAGTGCGGCCAGGAAACCTAAAATATGAACCCAAACGGAGGAAATTTCGGTGAGATTGAAATTAAACACACAACGTCCCTATTTTTATAAGCTCCATTATAACCGCAGATCAGGAGACTTTCACTTTGGTGAGTTCCGGATAAAGCGGGAAACGGTCGGCCAGTTCCGCCACCCGTTTCTTTGCACCAGCCGGGGTTTCCTTCTGCAACAGGGTTGCAGCAATAATGCGGGCAATTTCCTGCATCTCGGGTTCCTTCATGCCACGCGTGGTAACAGCCGGCGTCCCCAAGCGGATGCCACTGGTGACGAACGGACTTTGCGGGTCATCGGGCACGGTATTTTTATTCGTGGTGATGTTAATCTCATCCAGCACCAGGGAAGCCTCTTTACCGGTGAGCCCATGGGCGCGCAAGTCCACCATCATCAGGTGGTTGTCCGTCCCGCCGCTCACAATGTCCAGGTTCTCCTCAATCAGCGTATCAGCGAGCGCATTGGCATTACGAACCACTTGGTGGGCGTATTGCTTAAACTCGTCAGAGAGGGCTTCTTTAAACGCAACCGCTTTCGCGGCAATCACATGCATCAGCGGGCCGCCTTGCAACCCTGGGAAAACCGCCTTGTCTATCGCCTTGGCAAAGTCGGCGTTGGACATGATGACACCACCCCGAGGGCCGCGCAAGGTTTTATGCGTTGTGGTGGTCACAATATGTGCGTACGGCACCGGGCTGGGGTGGGCCCCGGCCGCGACGAGCCCGGCAATATGAGCGATATCGGCCATTAATACGGCGCCCACTTCATCCGCAATTTCGCGGAAGGCCTTGAAGTCAATGATTCTGGAGTAGGCGCTGGTGCCGCAGATAATCAGCTTGGGCTGATGGGCTTTTGCCAGATCCCGAACGTTGTCCATATCCAGCATTCCCGTGGCGGTGTTCACTTTGTAGGGCACCACGTTATAGTAAATCCCGGAAAAATTGACCGGCGAGCCGTGGGTCAAGTGCCCGCCATGGGAAAGATCCTGGCCCATAATGGTATCGCCCGGTTTAAGGCCTGCGGCCATAAACGCGGCCATATTTGCCTGGGCACCGCTATGCGGCTGTACGTTGGCATGGTCACAGCCAAATAGCTGTTTAAGCCTGTCAATGGCTAATTGTTCGACGCCATCCACAAATTCGCAGCCGCCATAATAGCGTTTGCCGGGCAGGCCTTCGGCGTATTTATTGGTAAGGACGGAACCCATTGCGGAGATAACGGCCAGACTAGTGAAATTCTCGCTGGCGATAAGCTCCAGATGGCTCTGCTGGCGTTGCAATTCCTTCTCAATCAGGTCGTAAACGGCAGGGTCGTTATTCTTTAAAATATCGGAATTTAGCATTGAACCTGTTTTTCCTCCAGCAGATGATCCATCTTGTCGACACGGCTTTGGTGACGTCCACCATCGAATGGGGTGTTTAAAAAGATGCTGAGCAGTTCTTCGGCATATTCCGGCGCGATGACCCTTGCGCCAAAGCAAATCACGTTGGCATTATTATGCCGGCGGCTCATGGACGCAATAAACGGATCGTGGCACACCACGGCACGGACATCCTGGAAGCGGTTGGCCGCAATGGCCATGCCGACGCCACTGCCACAGCACAAGATCCCTTGGGTATATTCCCCTTTTCGGACGGCACGGGCTACGTCCGCAGCCAAATCCGGATAGTCTACGCTATCCAGCGAGTTGCATCCAAAGTCGTAATAGGGGATTTCATGCTTGTCCAGGTATTGTTTCAAAGCTTCCTTAAGGGGATAACCTGCGTGGTCAGCGCCGAGTGCGAGGGCTCCGTACATCTTCCATTCTCCTTTCGCCGGGATTGCTTTCAGTCTAACACAATGTCGCCTTGTCTTAAAATAGCGAGCCCACCATCGGATTCAATCGCCGTAACGGTTAGACTTTTCCCCGCGCAAGCCTTGTCCTCAATCAATGTCTGATCGATTAAGCCACCGTAATGGGCCAGGACTTGTGCAGCCGCTTCAATCCGCTTTTGCTCCCGGTCAACCAGGGGTACAGCCACAATATAGGGTAATCTCAATAGTGGGATTAAGGCCTGCATCACCGGATTGTCTGTCACATATAACTGGCCTGATTTCCAGGCTGGCTTCAAGACGGGTAAATCCATTACCATCTTCAGAGGACCTGGCCAGTATGCTTGCGCCAGCGCCTGAAACACTTTTTGCTGAGGTTCAGATAGCTGGGATTCCAGCAGTTGATCAAAGGCCTGCTTCTCCGCGGCAATAAGAGTCGGTTCCGCCTGTGGGGCAAGCCGTTTGAGTTTTTGAAGCCCACTCGGGTCGTTCACAAAGCTGCCTGCAACATACCCGCCCGTCAGCGGGAAGGCAATAATGCCGCCCGGTTTTTCCAAGGCAGCCACCGCGTTCAGCAGGTCAAACAGCGAACTCATCCTTATCCTTCGTCACTTATTCTCATGTAGGTTGTACAGGCTGATCTTATTCCCGGATTTGCGCAACCATAAACTCATTGCTGGCTGAAGCGGGCGTATGCATCAAGGGGCCCCTTGGCTGGATCTATTTTTTAACGTACATTAGAGTATAAGGCGACGTGTCGGCAGTAGAAGGAATGAGGCAGGATGGAAAAAGTTGCATTCAGGCCGAACCAGAAGCAACGCATCGATGGGGTTGAGGTCAAGCCGCTCAAGCCGATTGTGGACGAGCGGGGCTTCTTGATGGAAACGCTTCGCGCCGATGATGAGATTTTCAAGGGCTTTGGCCAGGCCTACGTTACCGCGGTAAACGAAGGGGTTGTGAAAGCCTGGCATTACCACGAAAACCAGGTTGATAACTTTGTTTGCCTCGTAGGACACATTAAGCTGGTCCTGTACGATTGCCGGGAAGAGTCGCCTACTTATGGCGTCGTGAACGAGTTCTTTATCGGGGAGCGCAACCCTATGCTGGTGCAAATTCCCAAGCGCGTGCTGCATGGGTTCAAGGGAATCAGCGCCCCGCATGCCCTGGTACTGAACCTGCCGGATCAGGCCTATAATTACACCACGCCGGATGAGTTTCGCGTGGATCCGCATGAGAATGACGTGCCGTATGACTGGGCCAGAAAAGACGGTTAGGCGATGAAAGTTCTGGTAACAGGTGGCGCCGGATTTATCGGCAGTTGGATCATCCGGCTCCTGCTAACCACGCAGGCGAATATGGACGTGATTAACCTGGATTTGCTGACGTATGCCGGCAACCTGGATACCCTGAAGTCACTCGAAAGCAACGATCGGCATGTTTTTGTCCAGGGTGATATCGGTGACAAGGACCTGGTTGAGGGGCTGATTGAACAGTACCAACCGGAAGCCATAGTCAATTTTGC
>CALAJO010000133.1 GCA_937922745.1 uncultured cyanobacterium | reverse complement strand
ATTCCATACCCACCTCTGGAGTACTTAAAACGAAAAACGGATGCTATTGAAGCATCCGTTTTTCGTTTTAAAAAATGGGTTTATACAGACAGCCTAGACATTAATAAACAGGCGCTGGTTTGCCTTGGGAGCCGATTCAGCCAGGTTGCCCTGAACCATAACCCCTGGCGGCTTAGACATAAAAGGCGAAAACTGATTTAAAACGGTTTTGGCAGCTGTGGTTGGCCCGTTGCCTATGGCCTGGGGCGCAACTTGTGTCAGCTTAAAAGGGTTCGACATGATTTCTTGCTCCCATCAATCTCATTTTAGTACCCGCCTACCGAGAAACGTTCTTTTTTCCAATGCCACATAACCTTATCTCTCGAGTGCATAAAAACGGGTTTTTAAATTCTGTTGCTAGTTTGTTAAGAAATCTTAACTCCCGACTTACTAACCGACAAAGTGATGATACATGATTATAGGCTGTCATGACTGGAAAAAACTTCCTCCTAAAAAATGGAGTATAGATGTTTACTACAAGATAAGACTTTTTGTAGCGCACACTATTGTCTTTTCAAGTATTCGCTCGATACAACCGATCCGCCATTTTTACAGCTCATCAATTACCCAACTCGGCAATCTTTATTGTAATCTGGCTTCAAATCGAAAGTGCTGTGTTGTCCAAATGCGGCTGAAGAATTTGCAGGAATTGTTCCGCAGCATGCTGCCACGAAAAGCGTTTCATATCCTGCGCCGCCCGCCGGCCAATGGCGGACAGTTCATCGCGATGGTGATAGGCCCATTCCAGCTTCGCCACCATATCGTCCAGCTTGGCTTCATCCCAAAAGGCCACAACCTGCTCCCCAATCTGAATGTTCTTCTTGGAAACATCCTCGAGCAGCAGCGCGTTTTCAGGATTAACCACATCCCGGTGCCCGCTGCCATAAGTGGCGATGGCCGGCTTGCCGCAGGCCATATATTCCATTAGCACCAGGTTGGTGCCGCCTTCGCAGCGGTTGGGGAACAACCCCACATCGCTGTTATGGTACAGCCGGGCCATCATAGCGTTAGGATAGGCCGGCAATGTGATGACCCGGCTCAGGTCAACATCGTTATCCCGAAACGTTTCTTCCAGAATGGCCTGATACTGGTCGGCCTTGGGGTTATACCGAATGAACGGGGAGTTTCTCATGCTGGCCATGGATTGCTTCCAGTGGTTGACCCAGGCATTCATCAGGATGACATCCGGGTACTTGTCCTGCAAAATTTTGACGGCCCGGATCACCAGATCCTGCCCCTTGCGGAATTCAAACTTGCCCCCGGAAAAGATAATGAATTGATCCTTTAACAAGGCTTTCCCCTCGGGCTGCGCCACGGGATGGAACACCGTATGGTCAATCCCCTGGACAACATGGCCCGCGTTTTCGATGCCATGCTGCTTCAAAACAGCCTCTCCCCATTCGGCCCCCGCGATGACGCAATCAAAATGGCGTTTCATATATTCCACATAAGCCGGGTTAAACCGGTGTTCCTCGAAAAATGTGTAACCAACGGTAAATGTTCCTCGCGCCTGCGGAGGGGGCCAATTGTTACTTCCCCAGGTTGGAAAGCCATATGGCACATAACTCAGGAGCGGCCCGGTCAATCGGCTTAAAATCCCCGCCTGGATGAGGTTGTATTCCTCCGGTGGCGCCAGGTGCCTTGCAATGGCTTTGGCTTCCAGCGGATCCAGCCTGGCGAAAACGGCTTCATTCTGGATAAGCCCGACAGGGACAAGATCGCCAAGCGCCTGGGTTAAGTATTTGCCGCAGATTCCCCAGCCATGCTGGTTACCGACAGGTAAATCAAGGTATAGCATCTTTTGTTTCCACCGTTCAGCCCACGATAAAGTTGTCACTTCTTTAACCATATCAGAAAATGAGGATCTTGGGTGTTGCTGCCGCTCTGCTCCTCTCCCCCGAGCGTGGTAACCCGTCCCCACCCTACCCTTCCCCCAAAGCGAGAGGGAGTAGGCGAAGGCTTACGGTGAAGCCCCTTAGCTGCGCACCTCAACCCAAGATCCGTCCCCTCTCCCGTGCAACGGGGGAGGGTTAGGGTGGGGGTAAATCATCCAGCCCCGCCACAACCCAAGATCTGTCCCTCTCCCGCTCGCGGGGGAGGGACAGGGTGGGGGTAAACCACCCAGCCCCGCCATAACCCAAGCTCCGTCCCCTCTCCCGCTCGCGGGGGAGGGTTAGGGTGGGGGCAGCCAACCAACCTGCTTTTTCACCAAAAGTAAAATCGGGATAGACCCAAGGATCCTCTTAAAAGTAACAGGCTACCACTTGTATAGCCGCCACAAACTTAATACGAACTTAAGGTTTGTATTCGGCATTATGCGGTAGAGTAGGTTTGAGTACAGCGAACAGGGGAACAACCAATGCCTAACCTCAACAATGCCGCTTTGGGTCTGAACCGCGCCAGGCAACAGTATGACCGAAGCGCCGACAACCTGCTGAATCACTTCAATCCGCCGGGCTTCTCTCTTAAGGGCCAAAACCAGCATGGTGATCGTTTTGAAGGGCGCAGCCTGGCCTATAACCCAATGGCGTCGGTTCCGGTAGATGCCCCAAGAACCAGCCTGGCAGTAAAGGTTGCGGATTTTATGAAGTCGCGGTTAAACGTTGAAGCCAACATGACGGTTTTCCGCAATATGCGGGACTTATGGCGCAAGTTCCTGGATCTGGTTTCGCCTTCGCCGCTTTAACCCGTCATCTCAAGGCAGCCAGGCGCGGCTGTTCGTGTGTGTGCTTGAACCGAACTGGGAATGGCGGTAACATGGTGCCCACTATGGTAATCGTTTGAGGGGCAATGCCTTTAACCCTGGACTTAAAAGAAGCGACCCGGACGCACCATCTTCAACTGGAGGCGGGGCTGCGTTTAACCGATCCGCATCTATCGGGTGAGGACTACCTACAAGTACTGACGCGCTTTTGGGGGCTTTATACGCCGATAGAGCAACAGGTCGTAGATTGTCCATCCTGGCAGGCATTTATGCCAGACTATTTACGCCGGGTTAAAACGCCACGGCTTCGGCAGGATTTGAACGCTTTGGGTTTGTCGCCGTCCCGAATCAGAGAAATTCCCATGTCGCTGTCTGTTCCATCGCTTAATGGGTTGGCTCAGGTGTTTGGCGCGATGTATGTGCTGGAAGGCGCGACTTTGGGCGGGCGAATCATCTCCCGCCAATTGCAGGAGCGGTTTGGTTACGATGAGACGTATGGCGCGGCCTTTTTTACCGGCTATGGCGAAGACACCGGCACGATGTGGCAGCGCTTCTGCGAGCGCCTCAACGCCCTGGACCTCACGCCGGAGGAACGGCAACAGACGATTCAAACCGCTTGTGACACATTTATGGCCTTTGATGAATGGATAAACCATGACACCCTCCAACACGCAACCCCAAGCCCATCCGCATAATTTTGCGGTCGACCTGACCAACTGCGATCGCGAGCCAATCCATATCCCTGGCGCCGTTCAGCCCCATGGCGTACTTTTAGTGCTAACGGAGCCGGACTTGACCATTGCCCACCTCAGCGAAAACACCTTGCCGGTATTGGGCATTTCTCCGGAAGCACTGCTCGGAAAGCCGGTAACCGAACTGCTGACGCCGGTGCAATTAAGCACACTGCAAGCATCCCTGGCGCAGCATCGCGTCTCGCAGAAGTCCCTTTACCTGCAAACCGCCAAACTTATCCACCGGCAGACACAGGCCACCATAACGCTGGATGTCCTGGTGCATCGCTACCAGAACTATCTGTATCTGGAGCTGGAGCCGGTAATGCCATACCACCAATCGTTTCTCCTGGACTTCTACCATGTCCTCAACCGCCAGATGGCCTCGCTGAAGCAGGCCGAGACCCTGATGGTTCTCTGCCAGGCCACGGTTGAGGAGATCCAGCAGATTACCGGTTTCGATCGGGTGATGATCTATCGGTTTGACGCGGAGTGGAACGGCGAAGTCATCGCGGAGAAAAAGCGGGACGATATGGCGTCCTATCTTGGCTTGCATTATCCCGCCTCGGATATCCCGAGGCAAGCGCGCAACCTTTATGAGAAAAACTGGCTGCGCATCATTCCCAACGTTGCATACACCCCTGCCCGCATTGTGCCGGGCGCAACGATGGATCTCAGCCATGCCGTCCTGCGCAGCGTTTCCCCCATCCACCTGGAATACCTTGGGAATATGGGCGTACAGGCGTCGATGTCAATTTCCCTGATGAAAAACAATCGCCTCTGGGGGCTGATTGCCTGCCTTAATGAGACGCCCCGCTACGTGCCCTACGAGTTGCGCTCCGGCTGCGAGCTGTTGGGGCAACTGGTTTCCCTGCAAATTACGGCCAAGGAGGATGCGGCTGATTATGCCAGGCGGCTTGAAATCTCGGCGATTCAGCCCCGCTTCGTGGAGTCCATGACGCTGGAGGAAAATTTCATCAATGGACTGCTGGGCCAGCAGGAAACCTTGCTCTCATTTGTCAATGCGCAAGGTGCGGCTATATGTATGGACGGGGAATATGCATTGGTGGGGCAGACCCCGGATCGGCTCCAGGTTTCGGAAATTATTGCCTGGTTAACGCTGAATGTGAATGAGGATGTCTTCGCGACCAACTCGCTGGCCAGTGTGTTTCCGCAGGCGGAAGTTTATAAGGAGGTGGCCAGTGGGCTGCTCGCCTTCTCCGTTTCCAAGCTGCGCGGTAATTACGTGCTTTGGTTTCGCCCGGAGACGGTGGAAGTGGTGAGCTGGGCGGGCAACCCGCAAAAACCCACGGAAACCGACGTCTCCGGCGCACAACGCATCTCGCCGCGAAAATCCTTTGAGCGCTGGAAGGAAACTGTTCAACTGAAGTCCCTGCCGTGGAAACCTTACGAGATTGAGGCCGCCAGGGAGCTTCGCAACTCCATTGTGGGGATTGTCCTTAAAAAATCGGAGGAACTGACGCGCCTGAATACGCAGTTGCAGGAAAGCAACCTGGAGTTGGACGCTTTTGCCCACATTGCTTCGCACGACCTGAAAGAACCGCTGCGCGGCATCCACAACTACGCCCACTTCCTGATGGATGATTACGGCGACATTATTAATGAAGAAGGCCGCCAGCGTCTGCATAAACTCATCACGCTGACGCAGCGCATGGAAAAGCTGATTGACTCGCTGCTGTATTACTCTCGCGTGGGCCGTGTGGAGCTTTCCGTTCGCGAAACCGATCTTAATGCCCTGATCGAGGAAATTCTGGATCAGTTGGGCATCAGCCTAAAGGAAAAGGATGTCGAAGTTCGCATTCCACGCCCATTGCCCACGATTCCATGCGACCGCGTGCGCGTGGGACAGGTTTTTAGCAACTTGATTACGAATGCATTAAAATATAACGATAAAGCTGCAAAATGGATAGAAATAGGGTATGATTTCATGGATCTGCCAATGGAGCCCGGCACCCGACTCATCCGTTTTTCAGTTTCAGACAACGGCATCGGCATTCGGGAGAAGCATACTGAAACCATATTCCAGATTTTCAAGCGGTTGCACGCCCGTGACCAGTTTGGCGGAGGAACAGGCGCCGGTTTATCCATTTCCAGGAAGATCATCGAACGTCATGGCGGAACAATCTGGGTGGAGTCCGTTTATGGCCAGGGATCCACATTTTACTTCACCCTGAAGATAAAGAACGGAAGCCCGATATGGTCGCAACACAGCCCCCCATTCTCGTCGTAGAGGATTCCCCGGAAGAGTACGAAGCGCTTAACTGGGCTTTTCGCAAGCTCTCCATCTCGCCCAGCTGCTTTCGGTGCAGCGATGGTGACGACGCCCTGGATTACCTGAACCGTGACGGAAAGTACAAGAATTTAACCGAGGAGGATATCCCGGCCATTATCCTGCTGGATCTCAACCTGCCCGGCTCGGATGGCCGCGAAATCCTGAAGGAAATCAAGGAACACCAGGAACTGCGGGCCATTCCCGTCATTATCCTCACGACGTCGTCCAACCCGGTGGATATTGAGACATGCTACCAGCGCGGCGCCAATAGCTATATCATCAAGCCGGTCAGCATGGAAAAATTCCTGGAAACCGTGCAACACATCAACGATTACTGGTTCAAGGCCGTTACTCTCAAACCCAAAACCGATAACGTCCTGGTCTAAATCTGAGAACAAGTGCAATTCCTCGCGGATTCGTTTGAGGTTAATGTTGTTTGCTGACAGCCGCTGCTTCCCTTTCCACTTTTTGAGGAGCCGGAACACTGCTTCGATCTTGCGACGCAAGCGGTAACGAGCTTGAATGCCTTCTCTAGGTCGTGGCTTCATTTAAGCCAAATGACCAAAGAGACCGGATTAAGCATTGCCGTCGTATTTATGCTGCGCTTTGCGATTGCTTCTGAGTGGACTCCCACAAGCCGTCGCGCCGAAATCGTCTTACAGCCGGAATTGGAGGCAGTAATTGCAAATGAGAATCATTATCAATAATAGGGTCATCTCATATCGGCTCTAGGTTAAATTGGGTTCGATCGTTCATTTTTTAGATCAGCGGCTTCTGCTGGAGCGGTTGCAAACCGGGGTGACTTTTGGCTTGCCGGCAGCCGGCCTGGCTTATGCCGTTTATGACGCTTTCCAGTCTTCAACCAGGTTTGCCGGGATGGGCGCCATGTTTCGTCGGCTAAATGACGGCTAAGCCCATCTTGCCGATTTTATATTCCCTTTCCGGGTATCGCATGGCCACCGCCTACTGCAATGGCGAACACGCCAAAGCCGATCATCGGCAGCACTTCCCCCTCTCTCTCTTCTACAGAGCCTGCTGACACCTGGAGGATGCCTGTGGCTCGGCCACCTATGCTGCCGGCGTAATCTCAACGGTAACCTGTCCACCTGTGCTATGATACAGCTATCGGCCTCCTTAACCTCAAAATTTATGGCCTAACCAATCGACAGATCAAACGATGACCTCGCTCGAATCCCTTTTTATCGAAACACTGCACCAACGGACGATCTGGGTTGTGGCGCTCGCTTTTCTCGGTGGCGTCACCAGCTCTGTTTTGCCTTGTACGATTGCCATGCTTCCTGTCCTGGTCGGGTATGTCGGTGGCTTTACCCACGACAGTAAAAAGGAAGTCTTTTTCCAGGTTCTCCTGTTTATTCTAGGCTTATCCCTGGTGATGACGATTTTGGGCATTGCGGCCAGCCTGCTTGGCGTAACCTTTGGGGCGCTTATCGGCAGCGGAACCTATTATGTGATAGGCATTCTGTCTATTCTAATGGCGTTGCAACTGCTCAATGTCATTCATATTCCCTGGCCCCGGTTTGTCCATAAACTCCCGGAAAGCAATACAGGTAAAATACTGGCCCCTCTGATGCTGGGCATTACATTTGGCATTGCGTCGTCTCCTTGCGGTACGCCTTTTCTGGCCGCTATCCTGGCCTTTATCAGTAACGAAAAGAATATCGCCCTGGGCGGTGCAAGTCTCTTCTTTTACGCCTTAGGGCAAGGCACCCTGTTGCTGTTTGTCGGGTTGTTTACCGGTCTTCTTAAGCACATGGCCATCCTGCGGCATGTTGGCAGGGTGATTACCATCCTGAGCGGCATTCTTTTTCTTGTGGTAGGTATCATGCTGATTGCGCAAGGCGCAGGCATGCTTGCTCCCATTTTATCCTTCCTGCGTTTGCTATAAAACGATTTTATGAGTTTTTGAGATCAAATCCCTTTGTATCAGAATCTTCATAAAGTAGTACCAGATTGGAAATAATTGTTTTTATATAAATACTTAAGAAAAAGTTAATTTTTCGACATGGAGGAAGGAAAGAGATGGTATCCGCAGCATCCGCAATGACAATGGCCGACCAGTTACTGGGTGAGATGGCCGCAAAAGGTTTTACAGGATCCGCACCCCAGCGCCGTTCTGCGCTCCCCAGCGAACTGGAAAAATATATGCTGGAGTTGCAGATTGAAGAAGAAAAAAAGCAACGCAATAAAATTCTTCTCAACCCCATGTTAAGCGGCTATACCGAAAAACAGCTGGTCGATGCGCTGGATTTTGCCTTTGGTAAAAAAGATCTATACGGCGTTGCCGGTGGCGTGGGCATCCAAAACCTGAATCTCTACGGTCTTGGCCCGCTTTCGACCGAATCCATGCTCAAGGATCAATTTATCCTGCAAGAAGTTGACCGGATCTCGCAAGGCGCATTCGCTCTTGCAGGCCCAACCTCCTTGGCCAGCTCCTTGATGCAGCAAGCGATCCAAGCTGCTTTCTCCCAACAACAAAATCAAGGACTGCAAGCGATCCTGAACCTGCTAAAATAAGTACGTCCTTGCCTTATTCCAGAATAAAATTCTATAGTTTCCTGGCCAACACATATTACCTGAGCTTGCTCAGGTAGTTGAAAATGTCCTTAAGGAGCTGGGTTTCTTCTTTTAAATCGTCAAGCTTTTTTGCAGAATAGACATCTCCAGACGCGATATGAGTAATTGACGTTTCTTGAGCAATATATCGTTCAGGTTAACGCCGCGCTTATCCGGTTTGAGGCCAAGGGGTGGCAGTTTCGCTATGAATTTGTGTTGATCATGTTCCATAAGCGCGACATTCGTTGCTCAAAAAGTTGGTCTGAAATATCTTGATGGCTAATAGACGGTTCCGGAGAGTTCAGGGGACACTAGCATTGAAGCTTTGCCGGACTTGTGCTGGGTAAGCAAGCGATACGGTATTTATAGATCGCATGAGAGGAGTTCAGGAAATGATGGATAACATCAAAATATTGGGTTTAGGCCTTGTCATTTTATCCGTAGCGGGGCTGACTGGCTGCTCAAACGCCAATAACGAGAATCTCGGCTCGGGCGAACAGGATGCTGCCGTGGAAAGAGAGGCAGGCTTATATGGCAGCCGCTCTACGGATAAAGGAACCACGACCAGTGACGAGGTCGATCCTTCGGATGAAACCGGGGCTGGCCAATCCAGCGGCGGCACACGCCATGGGGGACAGGAAGGCGGCAGTTCTCCAGGCGGCGCAGATTATTAATGGCCGGCGTTGGATATGTGGCCTGAATTTAAGGATTGAATATACGCTAACCTCTTGAGCCCTTAGAGTAAGCTTCTATTATCAGAGTGACGTCTGCTTTTTCAATAAGCGTAACCCCGCTTAAAAGTGGGCTGTAAAATGATGATTGGGCTTGTAATAAGGGTTTGGATCGTAAACCGGGAGGGTAGAAGGAGAGAAGTCCGGCACGTATTGATAATTCCACGCATTCCCAGGGTTGCGGTAATACACATTAAAGGCATCATAGGGCATCTGGTAATTCACCGCACCGGCAGTCGGGTAGGAATAATATTGATTCGCATAGGGATGTCGGCCATATCCTGTTGCCCCGCGGGGGTAGTATGAGGCTTGAACCGCTTGATGTCCCCAGGAGGTGCCGGGCCGGTAGCTTGAAGGGGCCACTACTTTGCTTACGACCTGGCGTTGCAGGTTGGGTGTGGAGGCCAATCTTTCGGGTGTGCCGGATTTGCTTTCCGGTTGGGGTTTGCGTTCCCGTGTGTCCTGGATAAGAGCTGTTTTCGGTTTTTCCCCTTTGAGGATTTTAAGGAAATACAGCGACTCGGCAGCCAGCAGGGTGGCAATAATGCCGCCAACCTTGATAGGGGAGGTCAACCAGTTGACGAGCCCATTGCTGGAGGGGGGCAGGAATGCCTGCTCAACCGCCTGGGCTTGCTTGTCGGTCAGCGCCTTGCCGGGTTGCTGATACACCATGGCCTCAAGGCGCTTCATACGGTTTGGCACCGTCCAGAATGCTTCGGTGCCCGTAAACACCAAACGTAGGAAATTATGCATAACGGGCGCCACCGCCATATAGGCCGTCTGTACATATTCCCTGGGGATTCCCAGCTTTTCCGCCGCCAGCAGCGCACTGCCCGTGCCTATAAGCGGAACCACATGAGTTGCCTTGACGGAGCTGGAAATCCCAATCCGCGACATGAGTTCGCGGTTGGCGATGGTTTCAACATACTGATCCAATTTTTTGCGATTATGCCGTATATTGTCCGGGACGGAAATCATGCCGCGCTCGATTAACGCCTTGATACTGGCTTCGAAACTTTTTTTGGACTCCCGGACGACGATTGGAATGGCCACCGCAGAGCCTGCGCCCCCAATCCCCCCTAGAATCGAGCGGGCCGTCACGGAAGCATCATGCTTGGAGAGAACCCCGCCTGCCGGGATGTTAAACAGTACACCCACGGCGCCGCCTTTTAAGCCGGAGAGGATGCCACGCTTAATATCCGGCCCCGCCTCCCCGTTGAGGCCGGGATTTTTTAATATTTCTCCCAGCGCTTCCTTGCCGAAGACACTGCCCAACGAAAGCTTTTTACCACGCGCCTGCAAATCCTCGGAGACAATTCCCATTACGCTGAGTATATTGCCGAAGATATCAATTGCACTCATCAATACGGTTCTCACCGCAGCCGCAACCGGCCCGCCATCTTTAAAAACGGCGTTAATCGTGGGTTCGCCCAACACGCCCACAACCAGGCTTAAAATAACGGAAGCCACTTCCAATTGCATATCTTCCGAGTATAGTTTTTTCGCAAGCGCCAGGCCTAATAACTTGTTACGCGCCGTTTGCGCCTCAGGCTGGCGATTAAGCGAATCCGTCAAGGCGGGATTGCCGGGAACAACCAGCCGGTACAAATCTTCTGTCGAATCGAGTAATTGCGGCAATATGACGGTGCGGACTTTTTGCGGCAGGGCCTGCGTCTGTCCGGAGATAAGTTTGGTCACAAAATCGGAAAGAACCACATTGCGGTTCTGCACACCGTCAGGCGTTTTGTAGTGGTGCGCAAACCCTTCAGAATCGGAACCTAGCGTTGAATGTATCACTTTTTCCAGGTTTTTACGGGCTCGTGGGGTGATGCCCTGCATAAAAACAGGAACGGCCTGGCCATGGGAGGCCAGTTGATGGGCCATGGGCGTGAGGATGGATTTTAAGAGCGGGTAAGGAGATGTCACTTCCCCGTTGGGGGTAATCACGGCATATTGTAGGCTAACTTCAGGTGGTAACGGCAATTTCTGGCCTGATTGGATGGCTTGTCTAATCTGCTGGGCAGAGATTCTCTGAACCTGCTTCCGAATAACGCCTGTTTTCTTGTCTGCCCTGCCGTGCGGTTGATGGTGGGTGTTTAACTGAATATCAGCTGTTTCGCAGCTTTTATCCAGGAGGCTCTTTACGTTTGTGGCTGTATCGGATAATTGTTGGGCAGAAAGCTGGGGACGGCGTCCTGAAAAATGGATTGGCTTTTTGGCAGGATGCGAAGCGATTTGGCCCTGAATGGCGGTCTGGGATATTTGCGGGGATTGGGAAATTTTCATGTTACACCAGGCGCTGTCACTCTCTTCTTTTCAATCACCTGGATAAACACCTCTCAAACAACCAAGTTGCTCATTTTGCGGCAAACTTTAATACTTTGTTACCATTATAAATATAGTATTCAGTCTTTTTGGCTTTAATAGTCCCGTATAATCTTAGTTTAGGATGACAAGCCAACGTGAGATTCGTACGCCTCTTGTAATCGCTGCGCCATGCTGGGTAATGAAACCTTGAAGAGGCCTTCTCGCCGGGAAATATCCGCGACGATGTGCCTGGGTTCATTGTCTTTATCCGGCAAGGCGCCAAGCTGAATCAGCCCCGGCTTGCCGGAAATTTGTGCCAACATCTCGGCAAGCTGCCCAATGGTGGTGGGTTGGCCTGAGGCCACGTTGAAAACACCCATCCCCTGGCTATCCAGTAATTCCACAAGCAGGCGGCCGGCATCCCGCACGTCCAGCAGGTCCAGCGTCTTTTCGCCAGAGGAGCAGCGCACCGTCTGGTTGTGGTGTAAAGCGGCGCAGATTGAGGCGATTAATTTTTGAGAGGGCTCATCCGGCCCAAAAAGCATAAATAGCCTGGCCCAACTGTAACTCATCCCGATAGTTTCTGCATACTTCTGTAAAACCTGGAGCAAGGCCAGTTTGGAGGCGCCATACAGCGTATGCGGCTTGCATGGATCCGTCTCGCGCCACGGTTGGGTATCCTGGCGGTTCCAGTCGTACTCCGCACAACTGCCGACAAACACAGCACGCTGGCCGCCATTGATGGCAAAGGCTTTAATCAGATTGAGGCTGGCCCCAACCCAGTCCAGGTTCTCCGGGGCATTCCAGAACAGGCCATGCTGGGTGTACCAGGCACTATGGAGCAGGTATTGCGGCTGGATAAGCGACAGGAAGTGATGAACCTGTGCTTGGTTCATGAGATCGACTGAATGCCAGGTGACGTGCCGGGTTGGTGAAGAAATAGTGCGGCTCGTGGTGGCATGCACCTGGTATCCTTTTTCCAGAAGCGGAATGAGTAATTGTTTCCCAACAAAGCCGGTTGCCCCGGTTACGAGTACCGTTTTTTTCATGCCGTAAAATCCGGCCATTCGGTATCGCGGTTATTCATCAGCGTTGGCGGCTCAGGCCAAGCAATTTGAAACAGCGGATCGTCCCAGCGCACCCCTGTGCCGGATGCGGGGTGGTAAGGTCGGCCCATCTGGTAAAAAACCTCGCTGTTATCGGCAAGCGTTAAAAACCCGTGGGCAAAACCTTCCGGCACAAACAAGGCGTTGTGTGCCGATGAAGATAATTCCAACCCGAACCAGCGGCAATACGTCTCCGAGTCCTGCCGCAAGTCAATGACTACATCGAAAATGCGGCCCGCAGTGCATCGAACCAGCTTGGCCTGCGCATGGGGCGCATGTTGATAATGCATCCCCCGTAGTGTGCCGCGATGCCGGTTAAAGGAAACATTGCCTTCAACGGCCTTAAAACCGATTCCGGCGTCCTGAAAGACGGCTTCGCTATAAGTGGTGGTAAAAAAGCCGCGTTCATCCTCAAACTTCTCCGGCTCAACAATCACCACATCCTTTAGCGGCGTTGGGATCAGTTTCACGAAAGAACCTCCAGACCGGGAATTGCCCGTACAAAACGACAACCCCATTGTCTGATGTCTTGCATCTCGCTTGCAATCTCATCCATTAAATTCCACGGCAGCACCAGCAGGTAATCGGGATGTGTGGCAAATACCTTGGAAACCGGGTATATCGGGATGCGGCTTCCCGGGAGATAATGCCACTGCTTGTGCGTATTATTGTCCACGACATATTCAATCTGTTGGGTAGTAACTTGGCAGACATTCAGCAAGGTATTTCCCTTGGCTGCCGCGCCATAAGCTGCCACGGTCTTGCCATTGGCCCTGCACTCTTCCAGAAAGCCTGTCACCTCATCGCGTATCGCCATGATTTTTTGCTGGAATCCCTGGTAAGTATCTAACTGGTGCAAGCCTTTATCCAATTCCTCTTGCTTTAATGTCGTCAACCGTTCACTTTGGGCAAGGGATGGATCCGCATGCCGCACAGACAAACGCAAGCTGCCGCCATGGGTGCTTAATGCTTCCGCATCCACTAGCATCAACCCGTGGGCTTTAAAAACCCGCTCAAGCGTGTATAGCGAGAAATAGCAAAAATGCTCGTGGTAAATCGTATCGAACTGGGTTTGCTCAATCAGGCGAAGCAAATGCGGCACTTCGATGGAAAGAAGCCCGGTTGGCTTTAACACGGTTTTCAAGCCGGAAACAAAGTCATTTAAATCTGGCACATGCGCCAGGACATTGTTTGCAATCACCAGATCGGCCTGATAGCCCTCCTCAAACAGGGTTTCTGCTTGGGCTTGGCTGAAAAACGCAACCTTGGTGGGAATGCCTTTGTCTTGCGCGACTTGCGCCACGTTCTGCGCGGGCTCAATCCCCAGGCAGGAAATACCGGCCTCAACAAAATGCTGGAGCAGATACCCGTCATTGCTGGCAATTTCAAGCACCCGGCTCTCATTCGTGAGAGACAGGGCCTGGATTGCCGTTTGCGCGAAATGACGGGCATGCTGCACCCATGTGTGTGAGTATGAGGAGAAATAGGCATAGTGACTGAAAATTTCATCTGCGGGAACAACCGACTCCACCTGCACCAGGAAGCATTGCGAGCAAACCCTGGCATGCAGTGGATAAACCGGCTCTTCTTCCAGCAGCATTACCGGGGTCAGGTATCGGTTTGCCAGGGGAGTCTTTCCCAAGTCGGCAAACGTATGCAGGAGCGTACTGCTACAAAACCGGCATGTGGGCATGGGTTAATAATTCCTGGTATTGTGCTATCTGTTGCAGCGTCTTCGCCTTCATATCACGCTTATGAAGCCAGGCAAGGTACCACTCAGTCGTCCAACGGATGGCTTCCTCCGTGGTTAAACGAGCTTGCCAGTCCAATTCCTGCTTTGCCCTTCCTACATCCAGCGAGAGATATTTTTTCTCCTGGGAGGGCTCGGTACTGGGCAAGGTTTCAATTTTAACGGGCAATCCCATCTGTTCCTGGAGGGTACGAATTACGCTAAGCGTGGTGATGTTGCCACCCATTGCCGGGCCAAAGTTAAGGGAAAAGGGAAGCTGGGGCCGCGTTAAAGTGGATTCCGCATACTTGAGATAGCCGTAGGTAACATCCAGCACATGCTGCCAGGGCCTTGTTGCGTGGGGGTTTCGGAGTGTAAAGGCCGATTGGCTCATAATGGCGCGGATAAAATCCGGGATAAGGCGGTCGGTGGCCCAATCCCCTCCGCCGATGACATTGCCGGCCCTCGCTGTGATAAGGGAATATCCGGCCTGACGCGCATAACTGTCCTGCCAGCAGCGGACAACCAATTCCACACAGGCTTTGGAGACACTATAGGGATCCGAGCCGCCCAGCGCGTCCGCCTCCTTGAAACAGTGCTTGGTGTCATCGTTTTGGTACACTTTATCACTGGTCACCACTAGGACGGTTTGCAAGGACTCGCAGCCGCGCAAGGCTTCCAGCAGGTTAACGGTGCCCAACAGATTGGTTTCAAACGTGTATAGCGGCTGCTGAAGCGAGGTTTGCACCAGGGGCTGCGCCGCCATGTGGATCACAATCTCCGGGTTGCTAAGCTGAACGGCCTTTGATATTTCCGGGTAATGCCGGATATCGCCCCATACCTGCTGGATATCCCAGGAGCCCAGCAGGGTATGCATATTGGGAAACTGATCGGGGGCCAGGGAGAAACCTGTGACTTTCGCACCGAGTTGCTGAAGCCATAATGCCATCCAGCAACCTTTGAAGCCGCTATGGCCCGTTAGCAAAACACGCTTGCCCTGCCAGAAAGAGGAATCCAGCATTAGTCCCATACCTTCCAAGGCGCATTGCCAGAAGCCCATAACTTTTCCAGGTGATTTTTATCCCGCAAGGTGTCCATGGGCTGCCAAAAGCCGTTGTGGGTATATACACCCAGCTGGCCTTCCACACTTAAGGATTCCAGGGGCTCGGCCTCCCAAACGGTGTCATCCGAGCTGATTCTGTCTAGCACTTTCGGGGACAGAACAAAGAAACCGCCATTAATATACCCGCCGTCCCCCTTGGGCTTTTCCGAAAAGGCAGTGACCTTGTTTCCGTCGAATGTGAGGGCGCCAAAGCGCCCAGGCGGCTGAACTGCGGTAATCGTGGCCAGGAGCCCCTGGGATTGATGGAACGCCACCAATGAGCGAATATCGATATCCGCAAGGCCATCACCGTAAGTCATGCAAAAGGCTGCCTCTCCCTGAAGATAAGGAGCAATCTGTTTGAGGCGGCCTCCTGTCTGTGTTTCATACCCAGTATCCACCAGGGTAATCCGCCAGGGCTCAATCCGGTTTTGGTGCATCGTCATTGAGTTATCGGACAGATCAATTGTGACATCCGACTGATAGAGAATGTAATTGGCGAAAAACTGCTTAATCACAAATCCCTTGTATCCCAGGCAAATAATAAAATCCGTAAAGCCAAAATGGGCATAGGTTTTCATAATATGCCAGAGGATGGGTTGCTCACCAATTTCGACCATTGGCTTGGGTTTAATGTAGGATTCCTCGGAGATACGGGTGCCGCGTCCGCCGGCCAGAATCACAACCTTCATCCGCCATGCCCTTCCAACACCTTGATAATCTGGGATTCAAAATGCCGGACAAAGCGTTCCGACTGCCCCAGCGGATTCTCCATAATTCGCTTCCGTAATGTCTGTCGAAGCTCGCGTCGTCGTTCCGGCTCGCGGGCAAGGTTTACTGCGCAAGCTACGTAATCCTCCCGAGAAAAAGCGCATAAATCACCAAGACCGGCATTTTGAAGATTGCTGTAGGTCAATCGTTCAAAAAATGCCGGTCCAACCAAGGTGATAACGGGAACGCCCATCCAGAGGCTTTCGCATGAGGTTGTGCCCCCCACATGGGGGAAGGTATCCAGGCTGATATCCATGGCGTTATAAAAGGGTTTATTATTGCCACGCACAGCCACAAAATCAATCCGGTGCGGCTCAATCCCATGCTGCTGAAAGCGGCTGGTCATGTTTTTCCTGAAGGATTCCGCGCCGCATTCTGGGCGGACGAAGACAAAATGGGAGCCCGGCACCTGTTGCATAATCTCCGCCCAGGTTTGAATGAGTTGCGGGGTATATTTATACGGGTTATTCATCGTCCCGAACGTAATAAAGCCATGGCGATCCTGCGGGATGCCGGGCTCAACGGGAAGCTCGTCCGGGAACCCCAAGCGGCCGAGGGAAACCCAGGTTTCCGGCATTTCAAACGGTTTTTCAATTAATAATTGCGGATCCTCCGGCTTAAGATATGGATCAACAAGGATGTAATCAATCGTAGAAAGGCCCGAGGAATGCGGATATCCGAGCCAACTGACCTGAACCGGGGCAGGACGATATGCCATGACTTCTAACTTATTATTGCGCGTGGAGCCTCCCAGTTCGAACAGGATATCCAGCTGATCATCCGCGATTTTTTGGGCAATTTCATAATCCCGCAGCGTATGGAGAAGATGAAACCCGTCCACGGTTTCCATAACGCGTTGTTGAACCCAATCCGGCTCCTGGGGAAAGAAGGAGTAGCAGTGCAGCTCAAACCGGCTTTTATCATACTTCTCCAGGATGGGCTCCACAAAGTAAGTGACAGGGTGATGCCGCAAGTCGGAGGACATAAGCCCAATACGAATTTTTTCTTTCTGTATTCTTGCATGCGCATGTTGAATTGGACGCTTTGTGGCCTCCTCCTCTATCTTTTTTCCCCATTGGCGGTGCGCCTCAACCAGGTTGTACCGATCTTCCAGGGTGGTTACGCGACCCAACTGGTTATGCAGGGCGCCCACTCTCATTTTATCCACCCAATATTGTATCAGCTTGTCTCGCTCGCCAAAACCTTGCAGCGCGTCAAAATCCCCAACGCGAAGCAAAATGCCGTGGACGGCATCGGCAACCGTAAAGGGCAAGGCCGTTTTATTAAGTAACTGCTTTGCAATGCCATAGGCTTTTTCCAGATGCTCTGCCTCGTTTCCATAACGGCTGTCGCGCAGGCTATCGATATACATTAAGGCAATGTACTCGTTGTCCGGCGCAAGTTGATATGCTTTCTCATAGTATACGTTGGCTTTTTCCCTGTTGCCCAGTCCCAGGAAGTATACGTTCGCCAAGCGACCCAGGGTTTCCGCATCATTAGGATGCTGCCGAGCCAGGTCTTCCAATAGTGTAATGGCTTCTTCATATCGGCCAAGGCCCCGCAAGCACATCCCTTTCATCCGAAGCATACCAAGGTGGCCGGGAAAAGCGGCCAAGCTCTTGTCCAGTTCGGAGATCGCGGCTTCGAACTCCGACAGGTTATAGTAGTAGCCGCAAATATCCATCCGTATCCTGGGATCCTGTGCATTCAGCCGTAGCGCATTCTGGAAATGAGCTAGTCCCTTTTGGGTATCACCGCTTAAAACCAGCGCATTACCTAATAGCCTGTAATTTTCACTATCCTGCGGGTTAATCTTCATGGCGCGGGTAAAACACTCTGCGGCCTTGTGGCCATTCTCCATAATCAGGTGTATGTTCCCCATATTAACCCATACGGAATGGTGTCCCGGCTTTAGCTTGGCTGCCTTCCCTAAAATTTCCAGGGCTTCCGGATAGCGCTTTTGCCGTTTAAGGATAACGCCCAACAAGTTGTAATAAGCATATTCCCGCGATTTTTTTTTGATAAGCACTCGCATCTCGGATTCGGCGCCCGTCAGGTCGCCGGTTTCCATCAGCCTAATTGCGAGTTCGTAGCGCAAGGCGGAACTCCCCGGATTTAAAGCCAATTGTTTGCGTAAGAATACGCAGGCATCCTCAAATTTCTTTAGCTGGGTGCTGAGTGCAGTGGCCTGTGCCAGCATCGGCACATTATCCGGTGCCTCAACCAATCCCTGTTTAAGGCAGGCCAATGCTTGTTCCGGCTCATTTTGCGCCATTAATTGCTGTGCCCGTTGCAACTGATAATGGGGAGTAAGATTTTTCTCGGATTGTACACTCATCACTTCTTATCTCATCTGAATTACATCGAGAGCGTTTAAAAATTAATGCCGGGTCACAATTTCATAAAAAAGCTTCTGGTTGGCCTCTATGCCGCGCCCCTTGATTCCCAGGGCCGGTATAATCGTGCCCGGGGTTTGCCCTTGGCAATCCTCATCGCCAAAACACATATCCACATAAAGTTGATCCTGCCCGACTTTATTGGGACCTGCTACACCGTTCCAGTCGATAAAAAGGCTGTTCTCATACTGCCCATGGGGGGTAAAGCCCGTAATGCTGGCGCCGTTCATCATAATAAGCCCAGGCTCAGCCTCTTCTGCCGGAACCTGGTCAAACCAGTCCTGGGCCGAACCCTGTGTTGATATCCAACAACCTTCCTTCAAGGCATTATTGACACACTCCCTGGAGGTAATGAGGCGACCGAGGAAATATGAACTGAAATTAGCTTGCGTTAAGCGGTTTGTGCGCATCCCTTCTGCCTGGATGTTGCTTAATGTGGAAATGACATCCTTAAAAACTGCCGACCGTTTCTGATGGTTCTGGTAGCCATCGACCAGGCTGTTAATCGACACAATAATAAAAACAGTAATAGTAATAAACAGAATAAAAAAGATCCAACGGAGGGAGTTTCCTTTGCGTGAACGATGCTCGTCCATTTCGGAAGAAAAAAACGCATCAGACATCCAAACAAATCTCCGGTAGCTAAAAAAAAGAAAAAAGCAGGGTTAGAGATATGCAGTTGTTGAGGAGCGATTGCTACAAGAGTTACCAAAGAGTAGCGTTTAACCCTGCTCAACTAAATCATACTGAATATTAGACAACTTATTAACGTTCCCAGAGATAAAAATGTTTGTCCATGGGAGGGGGTTCCAAAGAGGGGGGTTAGTTTAACATCCCTGTCTTCAAGGCTTTTACCGCAGCCTGGGTTCGGTCATCAACCGCCAGTTTCTGGATAATATTGCAGACATGGGCCTTGACTGTATAGATTGATAGGTTCATTACCACGGCGATTTCCTTGTTGGACTTGCCTTCCACAATGTTGCGCAACACGTCCATCTCACGCTCGGTTAAGTCGTTACTATAACGTTGCCGTGGCCTGCGTCCGGCGGATTCCTCCTCCGTATTGGCGGGCCGGTTATTCAACGTATTCATCACAATGGAGGCAATGGCCGGATCCAGCCAGACGACGCCCTCAACAACCATTTCCACAGCCTGTATCAGCCGCTCAACTTTTGTATCCTTGGAGCAGTAGGCATCGGCCCCGGCCGCAAACGAGGCAAGCACTTCCTCCTCCTCCTTATGGGAAGTCAGCATCATCACCTTTATCCCCGGGTAAAGCTGCTTGATTTGCTGGGTGGTCTGGATGCCGTCGAGAACCGGCATCCCGATGTCCATCAAAATAATGTCCGGGGTCACGGTTTTGAGGGTATCCAGCACATCGCGCCCATTTTCCACCTCTCCCACAATATCAAATCCTTCCTGCCTTTGCAGTGTGTGAGACAATCCAATTCGGGTCAATTCGTGGTCTTCGGCAATTAAGAGTTTAATGGTTTTCTCTAGTTGTTGGGACATGGGAGGTTTCCTCAATTCCTTTTGTTTGATTATAAGGCAAGGTGATGTAAAAATCCGTCCCCACCCCTAAACGACTGTCCACTTTGATTGTACCCCCATGCAACTCAACAATCATCTTACAAATATAAAGGCCCAAGCCGGAACCGATTTTTTTTTGTGTGCGGTGTCCGGTGTAATACCGTTCGAAGGTGTTTGCAAGTATTTCAGGCTGAATGCCCTGGCCATTGTCGCTAACAATAATCTGGAGCTGGTTATCGGTGTTATTATGTATGCTTACTTTTACTATGCTCCCCTTTGGGATGTTTTGAATCGCGTTGCCAATGAGGTTGATAAAAACACGGCGCAATTGCTGGTAATCCATGTTCAGCGGAAGCGCGTGAGGTGTGATATCATTAACCAGTTGAATTTCTTTCGAACTGGCTAGCGGCATCAATTCGCCGTAGCAGTCTTCAATCAGGTGGACGAGATCGTGCCGGGCAATATTTAATCTGACCTTGCCATCCTCGTATTGATAAACATCCAGCAAGGTATTTACCATCTTCAACAGATTCTGGTTGTTATCCAGCAAGCCATTAATTAATTTTTCCCGCTGTTGCTGGCTCATCGTCATAAATTCTGAACTGATGATCTCGACGACACGCTGCTGTGCCAGTAAAGGCGTCCTTAGATCGTGGGTGAGCGTAGTTATAAAGGTATTTCTCAAACGTTCGTTCTCCGCCAGCTTATCCAGCATGGCATTAAAATTTGCAATGGTGTTCAGCTTTTCCGGGCTGTCGTTTTGAGTTTTGGATAGTCGAAACGAAAGGTTTCCCCTGCTCACATTCTTAAACCCGGTTGCCAGCTTACTAAGCAGATCCACAAAGTCCTTCTGAAACCAGGCGCCCCCGAATATAACCAAAGTCAGCGTCAACAGGCTTAAAAAACCAATAATCAGGAGATTGTCGCGTAATAACTCGGCCATATCATTCTTGGGAATACTGAGGACAATAAAACCAATAATCTCGTTCTCATTGTTTTTAAGCGAAATGATCGCGCTACTGTATGTTTCCCTACCAACTTTTTCTTCAAAAATGCGCGATGTTTCCATAGGATTGTCTGTTTTGGATTGAATGGTATTGAGGTTCTGAATTAATGTGCGGGTCAACAGTTGATCCTGAGAATTCTGGCGGTTTGTAAATTCCAGTTGAAGCCCCTTGTCGGACAGTTCTACAAAGCGCAGCAGATGATCCGGAATAATCTTGGATAAAATACTAAACGTGTTTCTTCCACGGATGTAACGACCGGTCAGCAAGGCGCTATCGACCTTATAGCGGGTATAGGGGGATGAAATGGGGGTAACCGATACAAAAGCCAGATCCACATCATCTTTATGGGTGGTGTAAAATCGCTGGAACCCGGTTGTACTTTTTCCCTTTAAACCCGACACCACCCGCTTTTGAATACTGGCAGGGTTAAACGGCTCTGTTTGGTTAATATTATCAATAATCTGGCCTTGCCTGTCGAATAGGATGACCACATCAAAGTTATTGGCCTGCTGGTATTGGCGCAAAAGTTGATTTACGATACTGTAATTCCCTGTTTTCAGGAATTGGTTGTATTCCTCGTTTACGGCAAGCACGGCAGCCTGCTCCGATGACAGCTCCAGTTCGCTGTAAATGTCATTCATCGAATCTTCTATCAGCAGGATGCCGGACTGAACCAGGTTATTAACACGCTGATCGAATTTGACATACGTGCTTTCGAAAAAAAGAATCGTAAAGGCAATGATGGGTAAAATTGCCGTAAAGAAAAAGAAAATCTGATATTTTTGGGTGATGGAAAGAGGCTTGAACAAAGTTTAACCCAATACTTGCTTAACAATTGTATTATTATGGCATGTTTATTCCTTGGCGCGCTGGAGTAAAAATATAATAATAACAGGTTTATTATGGTTTCTCGAAAAGGATTGTTCGTTTCAAGGAGGCCATGGTTTAGAACAGGTTCCTATCCGCATTAGGCAACACGGTTTTTGTCAGCACCCATACAAAGCTCTATTTTTTAACCTCTCTACTAGAATTGGATCGCTTTTTTACAGATAATAAGGCCATGAATTCTCAGAGTGTCATAGCGAATGAAGGCCTTGGCTCTACATCTGTCATTATCGGTGGCGGAGAAATGGGAGAGCGAATACGGGCTTTTAACTGGCAGGATAACAGTTTGGGCCCTATTTTGGGGTGGTCCCATAGCTTAAGGACAGCGGTTAACATAGTGTTGCAATCTCCCGTACCATTGGTCATGCTATGGGGGCCGGACGGCATTATGCTTTATAACGATGCCTACTCCGAGTTTGCGGGCGCAAGACATCCATTTTTACTGGGTTCCAAAGTGTTGGAGGGTTGGTCGGAAGTCGCTGACTTTAATCGCCGGGTGATGGAGTGCTGCCTGAATGGTGAAACCCTGTCCTTCAAGGATCAGCAGTTGACGCTGTACCGAAATAATGTGCCTGAAGAAGTGTGGATGGATTTAAATTACAGCCCCATCATGGATGAAAATGGCAAGCCGGCTGGCGTTTTAGCAATTGTGGTGGAAACATCCAGGCGGGTTTTAGCGGAGCAGGCCTTACAGCAGAGTGAAGAGCGCTTGAGGTTGGTTATAGAAGGCTCTAACGATGGTATTTGGGACTGGGACTACAGAAACGATAAAGCCTGGTGGAATGATCGGTATTCAGAAATCCTGGGGGTCGAAATCCCCGAAGAAGACAGAAGTTTAAGCTCTATATTGCCCTATATGCATCCGGAAGACAGGGATATTATTCCCCAGGCGTTAAAAGACCATCTTGAAAAGGGCAAGAAATTTGAGTTTGAGTTTCGATTTCTGCGCGAATCAGGCGAAATACGGTATGTTTACGTAAAAGGAAAGGCCCTGTTGGATGATGGCAATGTTATCCGGATGGCCGGGACTTTAACGGATCAGACCGAGCGAAAGCAAGTTGAAATTGCTTTCCAGCAAAGCGAAGCCAAGCTTCGCCGTGTCATCGAGTCCGGTATTATGGGCTTCGTTTTTTGGAATAAAAACGGGGAAATCGTTGATGCCAATGATGCCTTTTTGAAAATGACGGGTTATACCCAGGAAGAACTGGAAGCCGGGCGTATCAACTGGCAAGCGATGACACCGCCCGAGTATCAACATCTCGACGAAAAGGCATTCGAGGAAATGGCGGTTTCCGGGAGATGCTTACCTTACGAAAAGCAGTATATTGGTAAAAACGGCCAGCGTATCGATATTTTGCTGGCTGTAGCCTACTATAACGAGAGCCAGGATGAAGGGGTTGCCTACATCCTGGATATAACGAACCGGAAAAAAGTGGAAGCTGCATTAATAGAGAGTGAAAGACGGTTCAGAGTTATGGCTGACGCATCTCCCCACTTTATTTGGGAGCTTTCCTCCACGGGTGAACCTAAGTATGTGAATAAAGCCGCGTTGCATTATGTCGGCAAAACATTTGAAGAATACGTTTCACATCCCTGGTCCTGTTATCTCCACGCGGATGATATGGAATTTGTAACGAATACCATCATGGATGCGGTTGCCAAGCGTCAAGGCTATCGCCTGGAGCATCGGATAAAAGGCGCCGATGGTTCCTATCGCTGGTTTATTTCTTCTGCGGATCCCAGCTTTTTACCTGACGGTGAAGTTTACCGCTATATCGGCTCCGCCATCGATATTCACGATCGGAAACTGGCGGAAGAGGCGTTAAAGGAAAGTGAAGAACGTTTTCGCATTATGGCGGAGGCCTCGTCAGTTATGATCTGGATGTTAACCACGGATGGACAGATCGTTTACCTGAACAAGCGGATTCTGGAATTTCTGGGCACCACGCTGGAAAAAGCCAAAGAGGCCAATTGGACACCTTATTTCAAGCCTGAGGATGTCCAAGTTGTTTCCAGTAAGCTGGAAGCCGCCATTCTTGAAAAACAAGAGTATCACCTGGAAGTCAAAATGTGGCATGCCCCGACACAAGACTATCGCTGGATCTTGACATCCGGGGCGCCAATATTTAAAGCGGACGGGGAAATGATCGGCTTTATCGGTACAGCCGTTGATATTCACGACCGTAAAAACTTTGAGTCGGCGCTGCAACAGATCGTGCAGCAACAAAAAGCGGTCACTGCGCTTGGCCTTAAAGCGCTCTCTAAAGCCGACCCTTTGGACTTGATTAACCAGGCATGCAAGATCCTGGGGCAGGCATTAAACGTTCCCTATACAAAAGTGCTGGAAACCCTGGATAACCAGGAAGCCTTTTTATTAAGGGCGGCTTATGGGTTTGAACAAGCCCAGGTCGGCCGGGTTGTGAGTGTGGCGGATGAACCGCAAGCCGGTTATACGTTAAAATATCAAGTGCCTGTGGTGGTGGATAATATTTACACGGAAACCCGTTTTAACGCATCTGAAACGCATTACCAATACAAGCTGGTCAGCGGTATTAGCGTTATTATTAATGGCCGCATGGGGGCGCCTTACGGCATATTGCAGGCAGACTGCAAGGAGCCGCAGTCGTTTTCAAATGATGATGTTAATTTTTTGCAGGCCATTGCAAATGTCCTGGCCTTGGCCATTGAGCAAAAGCAGATTGAGGAAGAGCGTGAGCAGGCTAAAATCGAAGCGGAAGAAGCCAACAAGAAAAAAAGCGAATTCCTGACCATGATGAGTCACGAATTGCGAACGCCCCTTAATGCCATTTTAGGATACTCCCGCATGCTGGAGTTGGGAATGGTTGGTGAAGTTAACGAAAAGCAGTCCAAGTACCTGCATAATGTTGGCAAGAGTGGACAACACCTTTTGACCCTGATTAATGACTTGCTGGATGTGTCCAAAATCGAAGCCGGCAAAATGGATCTGATGCTGGAGTGGATTCATGTTGATGACGTGGTCAACGATATTTATTCCATGATGTCGGAGCTGGCAAACAGCAAGAATGTGCGACTCGAATTTTACGTTTCCCCGGAGATTAACAGGATTTATGTTGATCCTGCGCGCTTCAAGCAGATTTTGGTTAATCTGGTTAATAACGCGATTAAGTTCAATACAAAAAACGGCAACGTGCTGGTTAGAATCTATCCGAAACATCCATGGATTATTATTGTTGTGAAGGATACCGGTATTGGTATTCCAAAAGACAAGCAGTCCCAACTCTTCAGTAAATTTTACCAAGTTGATAATTCCGGGACACGACGGCATGAAGGAACCGGGTTAGGGTTAGCCTTGACGAGGAGCTTAATTGAGCTACATCACGGTACCATTGAGGTTGAAAGCGAAGAAGGTATCGGCACGGCATTTACGATTAAAATCCCGTTAAGCCTCCAACCGGAATGAGCGATCTGGATTTTCTGCCTCCACACTATTTTGTTCGGGTAAAATAGGGAAATAATGGAATAAGCTTGAGTGAAGTAGATGACCTGGCAATGGATCCGAAAGCGAAGCCTGACATTTAAATTTGAGGCATTCTTTGTCCTTTCAACCATATTGCCTGTTCTGATTGTGGGCTGGTTTTTGTTTTCCTCCCTCCAACAAACGTTTAATGAGAAGAAGGATACGCTGCTCCAAACCACGACACGTTTTTTAGAAGACTCGATACGGGATAACTACCATGAGCTGGAGCTTAGTGCGCACCAGGTGATTGATCTCCAACTCCGGGAGGCTTATTCACGCGCCCTTCAAACAGGCCAGTATCAGCCGATCACCCACTTGTTGCAAACGTATTTGCAGGCAAACCAACTGGACGTCGTTTACCTTTTTGACACGAATGGCCATGTGTTAACCAGCTTGGGAAGCCAGGAACCCTTCAGTATGCAGGAACTGAACAACCTGGTGAAAAGAGCAATTGCCAAAAAAAGAGCGGTGAATGGGTTTAAGCGGTTTAAGCCCTCTGATGAGGAACACTTTTATATCACTTATACACAAGCCTATCCTATTATTCTCAACAACCAGCCCGAAGGTATCTTGCTCATCGGCAGAAGCATTCGTAATGATGCTTACTTAAAAGAGTTGGCCCAGGAGCGTTCTGATTTTCTGTTGCGTATCATCACCAAAACCGAATCCGGTTACGAACTGGAGTACACCAGCCAGAAGATCGTCGGCCAATATCTTACCCATTCGCTAGAGAAGCAATTGAGAAACGCCGGTACCCGCTCCCAGTTGTTTACAACATTACACAACCAATTTATGGAAAACATTAATGGCCGGGATTACACAACCAACATCATCAGCCTGGCAAACCAGCCGGGCAAGCCACTGTCCTTTCTGCTGATCAGTTTTTCCCACCAGCGCCTGGATGATTTAAAAACCCAAACATTATTATTTACGTCCTTGGGAATTATTACCTTATTAGCCTTAATATTGGCGATGGGTATATGGGTTCAAAAGCGATTTGTCAACCCGGTTAACCAGCTTAGGCTGGTTGCGCAGGATGTGATTGCGGGTAACCTGAGCAGCCGGGTACCCTATTTTGTACAGCAGAACGAGGTGACGCAAACCCTGGAACTTTTTAACCAAATGCTGGACGAGCTGGAAGAAAACCAAAGCAAGCGTAATACCTTTATCGCCACGTTAACCCACGACATGAAAACACCTTTGCTGGCACAGCAAAAGGTATTGGATATTTTTCTACAGGAATTCCAGATGGGCGATCGCGTGGCTTTGACGGAACTGGCCGAAGGCATGCTGAAAAATAACGAAAGTATGTTGCAGATGATCACCATGTTGCTGGAAGCTGAAAAGTACCAGGAAGGCAAAATGGTGCTGAATTATGAAAAAATTGATCTATATCAAATGGCGCAGGAATGCCTGCAGGCCTTACAGCCGCTAGCCACCGAGAAAAGAATAACCTTATCCAGCAGTATTCCCGATACTTTTCCAGAATTTCAGGCGGATAGCCAACAACTCAAACGCGTACTGACCAACCTGATTACCAATGCCATCGAGAATATCCCGGAAGGAGGCAAGGTGACACTGCTGGGCAAGGCCAATGATAAAACCGTTCAGATTCAGGTTTGCGATGATGGGCCGGGGTTGGATCCCGGGTTGGAAACGACCTTATTCGATAAATATGTGAGTGGAAGCAAAACGGCTCAGAAGATCGGATCCGGGCTTGGCCTCTATATCTGCAAGCTGATTATTACGCATCACGGAGGGAAAATCAGCGTCGCCGGCAACCCCGAAGGTCGAGGCTCTTGTTTCCAGGTGGAGCTGCCTGTTACACGAACTCTATCGTGACCTCTTCCTTGTTTGTTTGCCTGCGTCCCCGTTTTGTCCGTTTATAACGATGCCGTCTATCCGGATGACTGCTGCCTAATTGGTTTACGCGTTTCAAATACATCCGTGAAAGGAGCAATGGAAGCCATTGCTTCAGTGCTTCGAATGCCCGCCACCACATGGGCAAGTCATAACGCTCCACTATAGGATTGAGTTCCGGGACAGGCCTGTTGACTGATTTGATGAACGGCAATAACCGGGATAAATGCACAACGATAGGGGTGTTCGCCGTAATTGAAGGGAGCGTATTGCCTGGCATTGTCATTCCCTGCAAAAAGACCTCCGGCCTCTCGTTTTTGGAGTTCGCGGGAGAGCCGGGAATTCTTGGGGCTTTTTCCTCCAAGCGTGACGCTGGGCTCGCCTGTATTGTAGATGAAGACGCCTGTGCCGGACCTGGTCGCGCTTCCTGGCTTGATCGTAATTTTGAGGCCTCTGCATACCCGGATAACGCAGCCTGAAAGCGGGCCAGTTGGCCATAGGATAATTTCGCCTGCATTTTGCCCAGGTTTCTCAGTAGTGTGGCGTATAAATTAAATGCAGTCTGATAGTCTTCAGACTGCATGGCACTGCGCGCCCCGTTCATCAGCCGGTTCATCTGATCCAGCGCAGGTCGGCTTGACAGGTTTCTCGGCTTGAACCGGGTTGATTTTGAAAATAGAACCGGCTCCATTGAAGATCCCTCCTCCTGATTTGTAAATATCATGATGGTGTTAAAGCAAAGCCAGCAACCCGATGCTGGCCCGAGAATGAGAGCTGTAGGATTTAGCAGGAGCGTTGAGGATTTGAGTGTGAGTGTGTAGAAAACGTTAATTGGCTATTTATGGATTGCGAAAATTGGAAATCATCCACTTCAAGGTGGTGCAGGTTTTTGATTCGCCATCTCTTTTTCAATTTTTTATCCTGGTAGTGGGTTACTTTGTTAGACCAGACTGCGGCCATAGGGAAACCCTCCATCTCTTACATAATAATGTTTTTTATAGTGGAACAGATACCTTTTTAGCGGAAGCAGCCTCTCTCTGGAAAAGCCATCCTTTTTTGCCGTTTTTAAAACTGGCCTCCCGAAACAGGATGACCCGATTGTCATAATCGTACAGAATGACCTGGAACCCTCTTTCCTCAAGCTGTTCAAGCGCATCGACAATATCAAACTGATGACACAGAAAATAAGAGCTCATTTGATTAATAGAGGGAAGAATCCAGGTGCAATCGTGCGTACTGGGCCATTTTGAAAACCATTGGCAAAAATATTGCACCAGCCCTTGCACAATATAGTAGGGATCATTGACCAGGAACAAGGGAAAATTGACCAAGGATAACTCTGTGGTGTAGTTACGTTTGTTGGTCGGTGAGATGTATTGCATCACGTCACTCCCCTTTCTGCCTGACACGGGACAGGTTATTTATAATTCTGTCTTTGCTCGATGATTTTTAATTGAAATTCCGGAAGGCGGGTTTCAAAATGCTCTGCAACCGGCCAATCGGAGTTGGCAATGTCGTGCCACCAGTTCCGGATTATTTGAAAAAGTGCTTTCATTGTAACACCTACCTAAACAACGGCTGACATGACGGGATCGATGCTTTGGAGAAATTGCTCCTCCTGGGGATCGTAATAATGAAGCTGCCCAGTCACACTGTCGTATACTAAGCCTTCTATCTGAATTCGGCCTTGCCCCACAGCCTGGGAAACGGCAGGGTAGGTCAACAGGTTTTTGAGTTGGCAAAGCACATTTTCCTGCGTGGCAACATTAAGTTTGGCTTCCATATCCCGATCAGAATAATATTGCTCGATGATATTATAGGTTTGCTCCACCGAAGCCCACCAATATTGGTTCATTTCGCTCCGATCCGCAGAGAAAAGGTACTTCATCGCAAAGCAAGCGGTATGGCCGCAAACCACAATTTTATTGACCTTTAAAACATTGACGCAAAATTCAAGCGTCCGTTGATCGGAGTCGGAGTATCCGAAAGGGGCAATGGTGTTGCCAAAGTTTTGCAAGGCAAACGCATTCTCCCGGTATTGTTTATGCATAACACACTGGGAGTGCGCCCAATCCGAGCAGCAGATGAATAAGGTCTCAATCTGGTTTTGCTCGGCAACATTGTCCTTGTCAAATTTCAATACTTTCAGGTAACGATCAAAGGTTTGCTTTACTATAGCCATCATTGCTTGCCTCGTTGTTATTAATTGCTCATATTGACACTTTAGCAATGGAAATGCCGTGCTAAATCGCTCCCAAGATTCCTATAGGCCTCAATTATTGGAGGGATTATTTTCGCCCCTGCCAAAGGATGAGGGGGTGTCACTCCAAGGAGGGAGTTTTAGGGCGAAAAAATTTTTTAAGCTAGGGGTACGCGTTTATTAAGGAGATTATTAAATGGCAGTCATTCAAAACAAGGTTTCTACCGAACTGTTTCAATACGGTCTCTTGCCGCATCATGTCATTCAGCTTTCC
>CALAJO010000132.1 GCA_937922745.1 uncultured cyanobacterium | reverse complement strand
GTCGAACGGACGTTTGCCTGGATGGGAAAATTTAGAAAATTGGAAATCCGCTATGAACGATATGCCAAGTTCTATGAAGCCTTTTGGCAACTCGCTTCTGCCGTTCTGATTCTGAAGAGAATTACCGGATGAGTTCTACTTCATCTAAATGGTGTTGACGTTCATCCAGAGCTTTTTGTAGCACGGGGTGTTCAGAGTAAAGCATCTTACTAACTCTCTTATTTTGTAATTGCTGTTATTGTAGCGCATGGGTTTAGAGCTTGCAAGTAAGAGTTAGTAAATTACTTTTAATTAGTTATAGCTTATCTCTCCAGCGAACCATTGTCGCTTTTCTCGCAATTTCTTTCCTGTGTTCAAGTGTTAATTTTTTGGCCCTTTCCTTAAACCTCTTTCCTCCCTTACATTCCAAAGAGACAGTCCCTAGATCTCTTTCTTCATCAAAGCCATCCGACATCGCTAAAACGATACACCCTGAATCCGCTTATAGAGGTCGATGGCAAAGCTGTCGGTCATGCCGGAGATATAGTCCGTCGCCTTCAGCAACAGTTCATAACGCGATTGCGGCGGATCAGGATCAAAATGGTTAAGGATGGTCAGCAGCATTTCGTCTTTGTAAGTCGCACGGCGCTCTGCCTGCGCCAGGTTTATCTGGGCGTAAATCAGGGCATCCAGCAAGCCGCCGATAATATCGAACCCGGCAATCTGGATCTCGATAATCTCCGGGCTTTGGAAAACCTGGTCGGCCGTAATATGGCGAATCCGCTCCAGTTGCTGGAACTGGGGCAGGTGCGACAGCAGATCGCCCTGGAACGCCCCTGCCAGGATGGCCGATTCATGCGAAAGAAAGCATTGCGCAGCGGCTTCCACCAAAATGCCGATGGCCGTGGCGCGAAGATAGCTGATGCGCTTATCCCGCTCACGGGCCTGTAGTAGCGAGTAGCGACCAATCCGCTGCTCGCCGATGAGATCGAGCAACAGGGACTCGGTTTCCTCAAACCCCAGTTTCTTAAGCTTATAGCCGTCTTCCAGGTCAATAATCCGGTAGCAGATGTCATCGGCGGCTTCCACCAGGTAGGCCAGTGGATGGCGCGCCCAGTAAGCCGGGTTATCTTGGCGCTTCATCAGGTCCAGTTCTGCCGCAATCCGGCTGAAGCAATCCGCTTCCGCCTGGAAAAACCCGAACTTCGCGGCGCCCTTGTCCCCAGGCATTGCCAGGATTGAAGGGGCAGACGAGCGAGGATACTTGGTAAAGGCGCCGAGCATGGCATAGGTCAGCTGCATGCCGCCTTCGTTCTTCCAGTTCTGCAAGGTGGCAATCGTCCGAAAGCCTTGGGCATTCCCTTCAAACTTCAGAAAATCGCACTGTTGGGCTTCAGTCAAGCCCTCCATCACATCCGGATGATCCCGGAACCACTCGCGGATGGCTTCCTCCCCGGCGTGGCCAAACGGCGGGTTGCCGATATCATGCGCGATGCATGCGGCGGAAACGATGTCGCCAAAATCCGCCGGCGTATAGGCTAAAGCCGGATTCCTTTGCAAAATCGCGTTCCCGGCAATCGTTCCCAGCGAACGCCCAACGGAAGCCACTTCGATGCTATGCGTCAAACGGGTATGAATGTAATCGCTGTTGGGGAACGGGTGAACCTGAGTCTTTCCCTGCATCCGCCGAAACGCCGACGAAAACACAATGCGATCCATGTCCTTCTGAAATTCGGTCCGCGGGTCGGTTTCCGAAGGCAGGGAACCGCGCACGGATTCCTGCCCCAGGCGCTGGCTGCACAGCAGCCGATCCCATTGCATGCGGTTGGTTACAACATCGGTCGCCAAAACGGCCCTTTCCTCTACGCTTTGCTGGAGGCCATCCCCAGCTTCTGCAACAGATCAATAACATCCTGATCCTTTACATCGTAGAAGACTTTGTACTGTCTCGCAAGGGACACAAAATCATTCGGCGCTTCCAGCGTCACCAGGTCATCCACCGCATTGGAAAGCGCTTCGATAATTTCCGGCGCACCGGTCGGCGTGGCAAAAACCACCTTCGCCGGGTTCAGCTTTTTAACGGAGCGGACGGCGGCCCACGCATGCAGATCGTCTTCCAGGCCATCATCCACCATAATCACAACACGCCCCTGGATGTCCGGCATCGGCAAGTCCTGGCGATAGCGTTCCAGTTTACGCTGGATTTCCGTCAGGCCGTAGCCGGTCAGTTTATCGATCGTGTCGGTTTCAATGCCTTTCTCGTTAATCAGTTCCCTATCCAGCACCCGCACGCCGTTGGGCGCAACCGCCCCAATCGCCACCTGGCCCGGCGCTATAAGCTGATGCACCACGATAGTGTCCAACGGCGCGCCCAACGCCTGGGCAATCTCTGCCGCAACCACCATCCCGCCTTTGGGAATCCCAATAACGATGGGGTTGTGGCTTTGGTACATCATCAGCTTTTCAGCCAGTTTCCGGCCGGAATCCGCACGATCGTAAAGCATAGGTCCCTCCTGTCGACATCTTCACACGCATATCCTCCCAGCGTAGCAGAACCCTTGCCCGAACGCTATGCCTCCACTCGGCTGATCCGCTCGCCTGGATGGATAACTTTACGCGCCTGCGTCAAAGCTGGACAATGGTCTTGCCGTCCCCGCCCTCAATGGCCGGCGCGGGATAAAAATTCTTGACGTAAGGCAGGCCCTTCAAATGCGTCCGGATGGCTTTCTTCAGAACACCCGTACCCAGGCCATGAATCACGTTGACCGTGTTCACGTTGGACATCATGGCGTCGTCGAGGAATTTATCGATAAAGCCGATGGCATCTTCGGCCGTCAGCCCGCGAACGTCGCAATCGATCGACCAGGACTCCGGGACAACCTGATGGTGCGAAGAGCCACCACCGTTGCCGGTAGGCCGATGATCCTCCGGACGCTTCTTTTTCTTCGGCTGGTTGCGGTTATGCTGCGCGTTCTGCTTGTTTTCAATCCGCAGGATGATATCCGTCAACGGCACGGTCGTCTTCAGGATGCCGGACTGAATGGTCAGCTCCTTCTTGTGGTCGTTCTTTTCCACAATGGTGCCTGTCAGGTTCAGCGAGCGGGACTCCACCGTATCGCCCACCTTCAGCGTGTTCCAATCGATGCCGGGCTTGGGATACAACCGGCCGGATTCACGAACGAAGATTTCGCTGGTTTTGGCATCCACCTTGCGAAATTTCCCGGTAATGCGCTGGAGATCCTTCTGGTTGGGCTGCTGCTCCGTTTTGCGGACCGCCTTTTTCAGTTCGTCCACTTCCCGCTCCAGGCCGCGAAGCTTATCCTTCAACCCTTCGCGGAAGAGTTGAAGCGTGCGCTTCTTCTCCCCTTCAATCCGGTTAAGCTGCGAGCGCATCTGCTCTTCCTCATATTGAATCTCTTCCCGCAGCCGGCGCGCCTCTTCCAGTTCAAACGTCAATTGCCGGTTCTTCGTCTCCAGGGACTCAATCAACGTGGCGGAATCCGACACGGGCCGCGACATGCGCTCCCGGGCATAGGCGATGATCTCATCATCCACACCCAGCCGGGAGGCGATATTCAGCGCGTTGCTGGTTCCGGGTATCCCCAGGATAAGCCGGTAAGTCGGGCTCAGGGATTCGGCATCGAACTCCACGCTGGCGTTGAGATAGCCTTCGCTCTGGTGCGCGGCCACTTTCAACTCGCCGATGTGGGTGGTCACAATGGTTGTCGCGCCACGCTTGTAGAACGCATCCAGCAATGCCTGGGCCAGGGCGGAGCCCTCCTGCGGATCCGTCCCGGCGCAGATTTCATCCACCAGGATCAGGGCCTGGGACAGGTTCGGCTCCTGGAGAAAGGCATTCAAGCGGGTAATATGGCCGGAAAACGTGGATAAGTTCTGCGTAATGCTTTGCGCGTCCCCAATATCCGCCAGAACGGGAGCGAAAAAGGACATCCGGGATTCTTCCGCAACCGGCAGATGCAAACCGCACCGCATCATCATGGCGCACAGGCCAACCAGTTTGAGCAGCACGGTTTTACCGCCCGTGTTCGGCCCGGTAATCAGGATCGTGCGGTGGGGCGGGTTGAGCATAATATCATTCGGCACCACGTGCGGGGTTTGCAGAAACAGCAGCGGGTGTCTTGCCTGCCGCAGGTAGATCCGCCCCGGCTCGCTTTCCGGCTCCACCGGGTTGGCCTTCAAGGCCAGGCTTTGGCGCGCCTTCGCCATCAACACGTCGAGCTTGCCCATTTGCTCCAAAAATTGCCGAAGCTCTGCCGCCTCCGGCGCAAGCCTTGCGGAGAAGGCCCGCAGGATACGGCGAATCTCGGCATTCAATTCGCTGGTAAGTGTATTCAAGCGGTTATTCTGGTCTACAATCGCCTTGGGCTCTATATACAGCGTGCTGCCGGTTGCGGAGGCCCCATGGACAATCCCCGGCACATCCACCTTGTGTTCGGACTTGACGGCTAGCACGGAACGTCCTTCGCGCTGGGTGACAATGGTTTCCTGCAAGTACTTGGCAATATTGGGCCGGGCAATCATCCCTTGCAGCGTCTGCCGGATGCCCGCCTGGATTTCCCGAACCCGTCCGCGCAGGCGGCCGTAATCCGGGCTCGCGCTATCGTGCAGCTCGCCACTGTCGTTCACCAGGTTTTCCAGCGCTTCAATCACCGGGTTGGGGATTTTCAAGTCCTCCAGCTCGGACATCAGGAGCGGCGTCAGCTCCCTGGAACGGTTCTGGGCAAAGAAGCGCGCCAGTTGCCGCAACCCCCGCAAGGCCAGCAGCAGATCCGCCAGCTCCGCCGGACTGTTGATTTCCCCCTGCTTCTCCACCCGGCGCAACGTCGGCAAAATATCCGGCACATCCTGTAACGTTATGTCACCATAGCGCTGGATGAGTCGCTTGGCTTCATCCACGCGGGCCATTTCCAGCCGAATGCCTTCGAGGTCATCAATCAGCAAAGCCTCCGTCCGGATGCGAAGCCTGCCGTAACCGGTCTGGCAGCACGACTCCAGATGCTCAAGGATTTGAGGCCACTCTAGGATATCAAGTACGGTTTGCATGCAGTAAACACCTGTTGCGGTGCGATTTCGGTTAAACATGGAAAGCGGTTGCCGCACGTTATCTTCATCCGGCAAGGGCGACAGTCCAGATCCGGGTTCGTGAGTATTGTAACGCGTTGGCTCAACGGATGCCACTGGTTCGGATCCATGGGGCCAAACAGGCAAACGACCGGGACATCGGCCATGGCCGCCATGTGGATCATCCCGGAATCGTTGGCCACCACCAGATCCATGTGCGGCAGGATCCCCATCGTTCCGATGAGCGAGGTTTCCCCGCACAGGTTGTTGACGTTTGCCCTCCGGGCTTCGGGCAAGGCCGCTATCATCGCATCGTACAAGGCCCGCTCGTCCGCTGTCCCGAAACAATAGAGCTGCGCATCATAGGTTTCAATCAGCATTTGCGCCAGCGTTGCGAAATGGGTTATCGGCCAGCACTTGGCCGGCTTGGAACTGGTGGCATGCAGTGTAATCCTCGGCCGTTTCACGCCGGAAATTCTCTTCGCCGCGCTTTCCTGCACTTCCTCCGGCAGCCATAGCGCAAGCGCCATATCGGGAGGCGAATCGCTTTTGGGCAGCAAGTCCAGGTAACACTGGGCCTCATGCTGCTCCTTGGGGCGATAGGGAACGCGCTGGGTGAGCAAAAAGCCGCGACCTTCCGTATCAAACCCGATGCGTTCTGGAATCCCGGCCAGGAACATCATCATCGCGCTGGAGAGCGAGCGCTTGAGGATATAGGCCACATCGTACCGCTCACGCCGAACAAGCCGCATCGCCTGCCAGTAGCCCAGCTTTCTCGGCTCAAACGTAATCACCTTGTCCACATAAGGGCAATGCGCCATCAGGGAGATGGCATCATCCCCAATCAGCAGGTGAATCTCCGCCTGCGGGTTTTGCCGGCGCAGCGCGCGCAAAAACGGAATCGACAGGATGGAATCCCCAATGAGCCGGTAGCGGGCCACCACAATCTTTTGCCGTCTGCTCATGGGCGCTGCTTTCCAAGGCCGACCGAAGCCAGGATGCGATCCCAATCAAACCGCGGGGCAACACACAGTACATACGCCCGCGGCTTCATGGCGACAGGCAGTACCAGGCTCAACTTGGCCCAATCCTTTTCCGTCGTCAGCAATGCCAGCCTCTCATCCGCCTTCAGCCGGGTGACGATGGCCGTCATCTCCGTTTCCGTATAATTATGATGATCCTGAAAGACGAGATGTTCCACAATCTCGTTCTGCATCATGGCCTGAACGCTGCTTTCAAACGAGCCCGGCTGCGCAATCCCGGAAACCAGCAAGAGAGGATGACCCTTCAAGGTCGCGGCATCCACGGTTTCACGGGTTTCAGGGTGCAACAGGCCCGCCGTTTCAAACGGGCAATCCGCTACCAACAGTGGCCTTTTTAGTCCCAGGCCGTGCAGCTTTTGAAATAGTGCTGCCCCAAGATCCGCATCAATCGTCTTGGTGAACAAAACCCAATTCGCCCGGCAAAGCGAATGAAAAGGCTCGCGCAACGGCCCTGCCGGAAGCAGATGCCCGTTACCCAGGCCCAGCATCCCGTCCACCAGCACAATATCCACATCCCGATGGAGCCGGCGATATTGAAACCCGTCATCCAGCAACACCACATCCGGCTGAAGGGTACGGACGGCCTTTTGCCCCGTCTTCACCCTGTTTTTCCCGACAATCACCTTGCCCTGCAACAACTGCTGCTGGATTAAAAACGCCTCATCCCCGTAATCCGGGTGATCGGCTTCGTGGTAAGCGCTGGCCCTTTTGGCCCCGTACCCGCGAGACAACACCACGACCTTCAGTCCCTGCTGCTCTAAATGCCGAGCCAGGGCAATCACCACGGGCGTCTTCCCGGTGCCGCCCGTTGTCAGGTTGCCGATGCTGATAACCGGGACACGCAGCCGGACGGTACCGAACACCCCCCATTGATACAACCGATCCCGAACCGCAATCAGCAAGCCGTAGAAGGCCTCGGCCATTTTCAGGGCCGGGCCGATCCGGGCGGATGCGTCATAATGCAGGGAGTGGATACGAACCGGGCGGCTTGCCATTACAATACCAATATGGGCCTCACACACGATATTTCTACCATAAAGCTGAAGTACCGGGAATTGTTTGAACTGGCGCATCAGCGCATGCTGGATCTGTTCATCCGCTTGCAGGCATCCCACCATTGTACGCTGTGTACTTCCACCCCGGCCAGTGTGGATGCGGTGCTGCACCCCGGCTGCGGTTACCGGGACTGGCAGAAGGAAGTGATCCTGACGCTGGAAAACACCATCGGCAAGCAGATCCTGGAGAGCCTTGAGCGGATTAAGGCCAGCCGGGAGGAAAAGGGCGCATGCCATCAATGCGGTGTGTGTTGCAGCTTTGCCAGCTCCCCGTTCAGCTACGCGCAGCTTCAGCAAAAGGCGGCAGCCGGGGATTATTTCGCCACCCAGTTTACCAGCGTCTTCCTGCCGTATGAATCCGTTGAGGCCGCCAAGGCCCGCTTCCCGGAACTGGTCACGGAGATCGACGCGCAGACGGATGAGGACGTGCATTACTATTACTGCCCGCATTTAACCGAGGACAAGCGCTGTGGGCTGTATAACGACCCGCGCCGTCCCCAGATTTGCGCCGACTACCCGGAAACCCCGCTGATCCTGATGTACAAGAACTGCGGCTACCAATCGTGGAAGGACGACATGCTGCCGACCACGCTCCTGGCGCATGCATCCCTGGAACTTTCGCAGTATTATGCCAACAAGATTCTGGATGCCGTGAAACAAAGCGAGAATGCACATTGAGTTTGACTGTCTTGAATAGGAACTTGCCCACCATGAAACGTTGGATACTGGCCCTGGTTGCAACCCTGGGCATGGCCCCGGCCTTTGCGGAAACCGTCATCGATGTCAGCGAGTATACGTCGTATATCCCCGTCTCGGAGCATTGGCTCATCCTAATGGGGGAAGAGGCCCCGGTAGCGGCGCTCTATGTCCCGTTTTGCCCGGTGCAGCAGTACAGCTCCTTCCGATTTTCCGATTTCTCCCTGTCTCCAGGGGGTAACGTGGTTTTAGACGACAAGCAATGCGTTGTGGACACCATCGTGCGGATTACCAAACCTTAAGAAAGTCTTAAGATTATCGTTTTCATTGTCTCACCCTGTTTAGCCCCGTCCGGACAGGGGAATAATACCCATGTCGGATTTCTGGGCGCCTTGCTGCACAGGTCGAACGGGAAGCGTATCCATTAAACCGGCACTGGCAGGTCAGGAAAACCGGATGAAGGTCGAAGCGCCCGGTGACTCCCTGGAACGGCCAAACCCATCCGAGCATGCATTCATCAGCCCCCTCCCCGGGCTGGGAATATTGCAACGCGCTTCAAACCGCTCCTTTCTGGTCATTCCCGCAGAAAATAAAATGGCTTCGTTCGTTCATTTTTCCGTTGTGAATGACTGCTGATTGTACCGCAACCCTCCCTTGTCATAGAGCGGCGCGGCCAAAGCGAACCTCTGGATTCCCGCCTACGCGGGAATGACAGAACCCGCTGAGTCAAAATTGGGTTCGTTCGTTCATTTTTTGAAACAGCCTCAAGTTTCACCGGCATTCTAACGATAGAACCTTATACAGCAATCGGGTGTCTAATGCACTCTCTTTACCAGTTCATGGTCTTTGCCCTCTATGGGTGCTGGCTCCTCATCGCAATCGCGCCCTATACTCCAGGTGTTGTTGTGGGGGCTCCTATCGGTTGTAGTTGGCTTATCTTCTCTTGGGTCATTCCCTTAACCCTAAGGCTGCAATTGGAAAAGCAGTGCCTAAGGTTTAATCCGGATTGCCCACATCATAAAAATTGGCCGAAGCCAGCAATTTTATTCGATATCTACCAACCTGTGGCCTGGTTTGCCTTGGCTGTTATCCTGCTTCCGCTATCCTACGGAGAAACCCTGAAAGCGTTTCAAACCGCAGATAGGGATAATGGCGCTATCCTTTTCCTTGCCCTCGCTTGGTATATCTCTATGATTAGTGTGCTGCAAGGGGTTTGCAGTGCTAAAAGCCTTCTTATCAGCATTAAGGCTAAGCTCCAGAGAGATGCACTCTAAGGCCAAATGGGTTCGTTCGTTCATTTTTTAAGTTGGCACTTCAAATGGGTTTG
>CALAJO010000131.1 GCA_937922745.1 uncultured cyanobacterium | reverse complement strand
GCTAGGGTGGGGGCTTTACCCAGCCAGGCTGTAAACCGAAGCCCCTCAAGAGTTTGTCATTCCCGCGCAGGCAGTCAATCCGGAACCTCCCCATCAACGCGTTTCCCAAAGTGAGAGGCTAGACAAGCGTCACTCATAAGTATATAATATTGATATAAAATCCTAGCTAATCGGGTTGCAGACAGGATGATGGAACATAAGCCACCCGAAACCGAAGTAGAAGTAAGAAAAACAATGGGGGTATAACAATATGGTCAGCAAAAAACAACTCCGCGCCAATCGCCGGAACGCCCAGAAGAGCGGTGGCCCCGGGGACACAAGCATCAGCAGGCACAACCGCACGTTCCATGGATTTCGCGGCAGCCGTGTGGTCTTGCCGCATGAGGATATCAACGAATACAACGCCATGGCGGCCAGCCTGTATCACAGCTTCAAGCCCGTGGGCACGTACGAGCATAACCTGGTGAAGATCATCGCCGACCGCACCTGGGAACTGGAACGCGTGGCCAACCTGAAGATGAACACGCTAACCCGGACCGAACACCGGGACGTGATGATGGCCGAGATGGAAAAATGGGAAATGTACCAGGGCCGCATCGAACGGGCCTTGATGAGAGCCCGTAAAGAGCTGACTGCCATCCAAAAGGAACGCGGACAAGCCTATACTCCCCAGGCCCATCATTCGGAAGAAACCCCGATCCTGTTTGAAAGCGAGGTCTTCGTCGGCCCGTCCGTGGGAGAACGCCCCAGCCAGGGCGAAGTGGCCATTGAGAACTTTACGCAGGTGGCCGTAAGAAAGATGCGGGCCCAATGGCAAACCAACAACTTTAACAAGGCGATTAACCAGCGCGCCGACCTCTACCTCCAGTACGAAAACAGCCACCCTTCAGCGGAAACCGAGAACACGCAATCGGAAGCACCCTCCCAGCACAATATGTAAATGCAAAACCCGCTTCCCTCCGTGGGAAAGGGCAGGTAAGGGGTATCCGGAAAGCCTTCATCAATCCTCTCCCTCTGGATGAGATGAAGACACTTATCTAGCTAACTTTGCATACCCTAATCTGTCCCCTCTCCCGCTCGCGGGGGAGGGTTAGGGTGGGGGCAAGCAACCCGCCAACGCAGTAAACCCTAATCTGTCCCCTCTCCCGCTTGCGGGGGAGGGTTAGGGTGGGGGCAAGCAACCCGCCAACGCAATAAACCCTAATCCGTCCCCTCTCGCACCCGCTGGGGGAAAGGAAAGCTTATAGCCTTATCTCCAATGCCATTCCCGCGCAGGCGGGAATCCAGGGCTGCAAAATCAAGGCAAACAGGCAGGCCATCATAACCATGCCCCCTTTCCCAACTCACAAAATCCCCTTGAAACACTGCGAACCTGGATTCCATCTCCGCCAAAATGTTCGATAAAGGCCACATCATCGAAGCCGGAGACGTAAAAGCGACTTGAAAAAGAGTGGGAGATCAACAGAACGATCGTCTAAACATCAAATATATACAGCGAATAGGGCCAAAAACACCCAAAATGGCTTTGAATGATCGATTTGCCCTTACTCAAGCGATTGCGCCTCCTTACAAGCAAGCTTCCAAGCCGCACGCTTGCCTGGGGGTTACCCTAAAAAAGGGTTGACACAAAAATCGGCATTGCCCTTTTGATGAGTTTCCTTAGAATGGTAATGTCATTCGGTTCAAACCCGGATGGGCGAATGAAGATGAGATATTCAACTGAGCGGTAAAATCTGAACATTTCCAGATAAAGATTAGGTAAAGAATTCAACTTTGAGAGGTTTCATCTTCATATAATGAACGCAGGTTTAGATGTAAGATCGCTAAACCTATCTTTACAAAAACAGGTTGTATCCCCAGAGAGAGAACAGGAGGTGATTGGGTAGAGCCCATAACGCAGGAGATAACCAATGAACGCGATAGTGGTAGGTTTTTAACTAGGTTTTCAAAACGATTTTTTAGGTGAATGAAAAAGTAACGTTAAATCGGTTAGTTAATACAAATAGGAGTACTGTTTATGTCTCGGAGAAAAGTAGCACCTTTGCTGTTAGCAGCAAGCGTGTTCTTAACGGGAGCCACCGCAATCCTGACCGGCTCCATGACTCCAGCCCAAGCAATCACAAGTGTAGAAGAATTACGCGACATTGATACTTCTCACTGGGCTTACCAAGCATTAGCCGACCTCGTTGAAAAATACGATGTTATCGAAGGCTACCCTGATTACACCTTTAAAGGCAACCGCGCCGCAACCCGTTACGAAATGGCTGCTGCGTTAAACGCCCTGATTAAAGCTGTAGGCCGCGACCTGGCCAGACTTGGCGCTGAGAAAGCCAACAAGTCCGACCTCGCGACCTTGGCTCGTTTGCAAGAAGAGTTCCGCAACGAATTGGCTGCCCTCAACGCCAGAACTGCTGCGCTTGAGTCCAGAGCATCCGCTATCGAAGCGAAGAACGCCGAGCAAGACAACCGCCTGGATCTGTTGGAAAAAACCCAACTCCACGGTGACATGTCCTTCGGCCTCTTGGCTGACTTCGGTGGCAACGGCCTTGGTGCTGGTCCTGATGACGGTATCGATACCAACATCAGCGCACTCGGTCGCTTCCGCCTTGGTATGAAAGTACCGGTTGTTCCTGGCTATGACAACTCCAGCATCGGCGAAGGGGACGTTATTGCCCGTTTAGTTGGCGCTTTCGGTCGTTGGGCTCCCCAAGGAGCGAACGACGGTGTTAACGCTACCGTTAGCCCGATCTCTGGTTACTCCGCCCTGGCTGGTCAGGCTTCCACCTTTAATGAAGGTGTTCAGCCCGATTCTCTGAGCCTTGGTGGCAGCACCCTCGGCCTCAATACCCGTCAAAACCTGTATGTTGAGAGCGCATACTACAAGCAACACTTCAAATCCGGTATCCCGGTCATTTCCGACCTGATCCCGGGTGGTGGCAGCGACGCTTCCAGCAGCAGCGACCTGTACGTTGGTATCGTGCCCTGGAGAAACCTCTTCAACAGAAGCCCCTACCGCGGCGACGAGCTGAACCAGTTCCAAAACACCGCCTTGGTTAACAACCCTGGCTTGCTGGTTAACAACATCAACCCCACCATTGCCCACTCCTGGCACAAAGGATTCGGCGACAACTGGGGCATTGACTTAACCGTTGGCGCCAGCTCCTTCAACGTATCCGACGTTCTCGATGGTCTGAGCATCACCGAAGAACTCGCGTTGAACTACAACCTCGGCTGGTTCGGTGGCAACAACCCCGGCTCCTTGTACGTCGGTGGTTACCACATCTTCCTGGATACCGCCGCAGCTCTGTTGCCTGGCGTTGTTAACCGTGATGGCGTACCGATCTTCGCTGCCGATGATACCGGCCCTGGCGAAAACCTGGATGCCTTCTACGCTGGCTGGAACCAGGAATGGTGGAGAGGCATCGGCACCTCTGTTGATTACGTACTCAACGAGACCGGTGCAAACAATTCTCTGCTGACTGCTCTGCGTAACGGCACCGGCGTTAACGCCAGCCTGAACCGCGGTGGCGTTGTAACTGGCGTTCAGCAAGCTGTCAGCGCTGTTCTCAGCATTCCTCTGACCGCCTTCAACCCGAGCGCTACCAACCGTGCAAAAGACGTTTGGGGCATCGGCTACAGCTGGATCGATCCGACCGAGCTGGGTACTGAAGGTGCTGGCTTCGACGAAACCAGCGAACACGTTGTTGAAACCTTCTACCGTTGGGCTGTTAACGATTCCGTATCGATTATCCCCAGCGCTCAGGTTATCTTCAACCGCTTCGGTATCGGCGAGAACGATGCAAGCTTCGTTCTCGGCCTGAGAACCAACTACGTATTCTAGTCATCGCCCAAAGCGAGACAAACGTAAGTTTGAGCGGGGTCTTCGGACCCCGCTTTTTCTTTGCTCAAAATAAGTGCAAAAGCCCGCCTGCGAAACGGCCCCAGTCTCTACCAAACGCTTATATAGTGCTTATTTCGGCCTGTTCTGTCCCGGAAGTCCGATTTACAAAAAAGCCGTGCCAAAGCTGGCCGGTTGCCGTCTCCGCATGGATTTGCCTGGCATCAATTTGCTCCTTATAAGCCAGTCTATCCCAGCTAAGAGAAGGATGGTATGCATTTAAGACGTTATCAGCGAGTTGAGGGCTAAACTTCTCACAAAGCACAGCGTTGGTGAGAAAGCTCTCCATTGCATCTGACATAATGTAATGCGGCAAGGCCTCTAATGTAGCCCATATTTGATGAGCAAACCGGCTAACAATCGGGATCGGCTGGTGGGCATCCTTCTCGGGGAGATGGGTTTTAATCCAGGCGATCAGAAGCGCCTCTCCCTGCTGCACGGCGAATCCGTACTGAATAATGGTGTTAGACGACTTTACGCCTGAATCTGCCTCGCCCAATGAATGCTTGGGTTGTGCCCTTTTTGCCATCTCCTCCAGAAAGTGCGCTAACGCTTCAAGAGAGAATTGCCCGCCGCGCTTGCTCCCATTAAGCAGCGTAACATGGTGGTTAATAACAGCATCAGCGGATTGGCTGCCTTGAAACCGGCCCGCTTGAACACCCCTGCTCGGCGTCATACTGGGCTTATACTGCCTGAAAGTTGAGAGATAAAGCGAAGTGGACAATATATCAGAACCTTGAACCTTAGCATAAGCATATTAAAAACCATCAAGCTGGATTGTTGCCTACAGGATAAGGCTCTATGGACTAGAGTTCGTACATGAGGACTTTTTGGCGCTCGGTAAACGAGTAGAGCTGCGCTGGGCGGTGATAGCCTTCCATTTTGGTCTCATCCGTCTCGTACAGGATGCCCAGGGAGAGGATTTTCTTGCGGAAGTTCCGCTTGTCCAGCTTCTGCTCCAGGATCAGCTCGTAAATGCGCTGTAGCTCGGTGAGCGTAAACTTCTCGGGGAGTAGCTGGAAAGCGAAGTTGGAGTCTTTCAGGCGCTCTTTAAGGCGTGCGACAGCGCGATGGACGATGTCCAGGTGATCGAACGCCAGCTCGGTCAATTCCTTGATATCAAACCAGCCAACGTTCTCCGCATTGGCACGGGCTTCCAGCTTCAGCCGGTCTGAGCTGATCATGGCGTAATAGGCCACGGTGATAACGCGGGCCCGCGGGTCGCGGTTGGGCTTGCCGAAGGAATAGAGCTGCTCCAGGTAGATGCCCTTGACATTGGTTTCCTCAAACAGGCGACGCTCGGCCGCTTCTTCCAGGGTTTCGCCGGTATGAATAAAGCCGCCGGGAATCGCCCACATATGGGCAAATGGCGGGCTTTTCCGCTGGATGAGCAAGACTTTTAACTTATTGTCCAAGACGGTGAAAATGACAATATCCACTGTCACCAAGGGGGTTTCATAGGTTGCCAGCTTGCTATCCGCGGAATCACTCTGTTTGCTGGCCTGTATCTGCTCGATAAAACTATCGTCCGGAACCGTCATTCAATCGAAATCTCCTCAGGGGCCTTGGCTTTACTGCCGGATGCCAGGGCAAGCTGTTGTACGATAGGAAATACACGTCCGCTTCCAAATGCTTTTCGGGAAACCTTGAGACTGGGCGGCATTTGTTGTCGCTTATATTCGTTTCGCATCACACGTTGCAACGTTTGGGAAACGATTTTTTTATCATACCCCATATCCAGCAGATCGGAAAACCCCAGTTGGTCTTCCAGGATTCTCTTCAGTAGGTCATCCAGCAAATCGTAAGGCGGCAGGCTGTCGGAATCTTTCTGGTTGGGGGCCAGCTCCGCGGAAGGGGGCTTCTCCAGGGTATTGAGCGGGATAAGCGGGGCTTCGGACAAGGCGTTTAAGCGATGGCTAAGCTCGTAAACCTGGGTTTTGAGGATATCGGCCAGCGGGGCCAGGGCGCCGCAACTATCGCCGTATAACGTGGAATAGCCGGTCGCCACTTCCGACTTGTTCCCGGTGCTTAAGACCAGCGCATCCTCCCGGTTGGCCAGGGTCATCAGCATGGTGCCGCGCAGGCGGGCCTGAAGGTTCTGCTCGGCCAGGTCCTGCAAGATCTCGCCCTCACTCAACAAATCCACGTAGGCTTGGAAAGGCGGGTTAATAGGGAGGTAAAGGAAGCGAATGCCCAGATTCTCGGCTAACGCGCGGGCATCGGTCACACTATGCTCGCTGGAATAGGGGCCAGGCATGGCGACACCGGTTACATTCTCCAGCCCAAGCGCGCGCACGGCGAGAACGGCGGTCAGCGCAGAGTCAATCCCGCCGCTGAGGCCGATAAAGACTTTCTGAAACCCGGTTTTCTGCACATAATCCCGAATGCCTAAAACAAGCGCTTCCAGCAGCTCATCGGTCGGAGTAGGCAACTGGGTGAGGAATCCGGTTTGAGGTTGGGATAAAGCGTCATTATAAACCGGCGCTTGTTCCTGAAAGCCCGCCACGACCCATTGCTGCCCGGTGGGGCGGGTGACCGAACTATGGCCATCAAAGATCAGGTCGTCATTCGCGCCAACCTGATTAACGTAAACCACCGTCGCCTGCTCGGCCTGGGCAATGCGCTGGATGAGGCGACAGCGTTGCGCGGGCTTCCCCACCACATAGGGGGAGGCCGATATGTTGAGCAGGTAATCCATAGGATGGGCATCCAGAACATCCAAGGGGCGGGAGGAATACTGCACCGGCGTAATGGATTCCTTTTCGTCCAGGCTGAAGCAATCGTGGCTCCACAGGTCTTCGCAAACGGTAAGGGCCATCCGCTGCCCGAAGCACTCAAAGACGGGGACGGCCGTCGCGGCAGAACCGGGCTCAAAATAGCGCGCCTCGTCAAACACATCGTAGGTGGGTAGCTGGGACTTGGTTGCCAGGGCAAGGACAGCCCCGTTGTAGGCACAGTAGCCGGTGTTAAACAGCGGCTTGCCGACCCCGGTTTGATTGGGCCGGATATTGCCCCAGATGATACACAGCGAGGCGTCCGACGCCGCGATCAAGCGGTCGTTGGCCTGGATGCAGGCGCCTACCAGCTCCGGGTAGAACAGCAAATCCTTCGGTGGATAGCCGGGAACCGCCAGCTCGGGGAAAATAACCAGCTGAACCCCATCGGCTTTGGCCTGTCGAATGATCTCCAGCATCCGGGAAACATTCTGCTCGACTGCCCCAACAACCGGATTGATCTGCCCCAGAAGGATTTTCATCTTGGGTTAATTCCGGTAAGCGATGAGTTGCCCGTTGGGGGTTTCCAGCTCGGCGACCGTCCAGTCGGATGAATGCTCCATATAGTTGAGGAAATCCAGCATCTCCTTGCGATGGGAGCGGGTGTTGTCCGCAATCAGGCAGCTTCCAGCGGGCATCATGGCCTGGAGCAGTTGCGCGTAATCGATATACTCCTGCTTGGCCGCATCGATAAAGGCCAGATCAAACGACCGCCCTTGCGTCTGCATCCGGGTCAGGAGATCAATGGCCTGGCCGGTGTGGAAATGGACGGTATTCTCCAGCCCGGCGTCCTTCACGTTGGCAATGGCCTGTTGCTGGCGCGCCTCAAAATACTCCAGCGTATCCACCCGCCCGCCGTTGCGGGCTGCGGCCTGGGCCAGCCACAGGGTAGAATACCCGATGGACGTCCCGACTTCCAGGATGGCTTTGGCCTTTAAGCCTAGGGCAATAACATGCAGAAATCGTCCGGTTTCCCGCGGGACGCACCAGTTGTCCTGCAACAACCCGTTGGTCTGCTCCAGCCGGGAAATGACGTCCTGAAAGTGCATGGTCTTCATCGATTGATCCTCATCCTTGCGCTGCGAGAAGCGGCTGATAATGCTTGACGATACTGTCCACCAGGCCGGGAATGGTATGGACGGGGGCCTCAATATCCACGCGCCCCAGTAGCTCCCGCATGGTCTTGCTGGTAATGGGGCCGATAGAGGCCAGCTTTATCCCGTCCAGGAGTTCCGGGTTCTCCGGCAGCACTTGGGCCAGGCGGGCCACAAAGTTGCTCACGGTGGAGGAGCTGCTAAAGGTAATGCCATGAACCTGCGCCGTACTCAGGAGCTTGACGAGTTCCTCCAGATCCGGGCCTTGCGGGGTGCAAACGGTCTGGTAAACGGCCACCTGATCCACGATGGCGCCGGCATCCAGCAGGGCAACCGCCAGGTCGTCCCGCGCAATGTCGGCGCGGGGCAAAAGGAAGCGCAGACCGGCCAGATCCGGCTGGACTGCCTGTAACGTCTCAAAAATGGCTTCCGCAACATATTCCTTCGGGAGGAGATCGGCCTGAAGCCCGTAACGTTTTAAGGCGTCGTTGGTTGCGGGGCCAATGGCGGCAATGCGGCACTGGGAAAAGCGGCGAACGTCCAGGCCCACCTCAAACAAGTAGCGCATCGTGTAATCCACCCCGTTGGGGCTGGTAAAGATGACCCATTGGTATTGCGCAAGCTGCTGCAAGTGCTGCTGAACCGCAGCCACATCGTGCGGCGGGCGAATTTCAATGGTGGGGAACTCGAAAACGCTGGCACCCAACCATTCCAACTGATTGCGCAGTTCGCTCGCCTGTTGCCGGGCCCGCGTAATGACAAACGTTTTGCCGAACAGGGGTTGGGTTTCGTACCAGTTGAGATAGGGCCGTGCTTTTACCACATCCCCCACAACAATGATGCAGGGGGGCTGGAGCTGCCGCTCCTGGACAATGGGGGCAATGGTTTGCAATGTCCCTGTCACGGTTTCCTGCTCGGGCCGGGTTCCCCAACGCACCACGGCAACCGGCGTCTCCGGATCCTTGCCATGGTCAATCAGCTGGGCCGTAATCTGGGGGAGTTGCTTCACCCCCATCAGGAAAACCAGCGTCCCGCTCATCTTTGCCAGCACGGGCCAGTCCAGTTGGGATTCCGGCTTGGCGGGGTCTTCGTGCCCGGTAATAATGGAGACGGCGCTGGCATAGTTCCGGTGTGTCACGGGGATGCCGGCATACGCCGGGGCGGCAATGGCGCTGGAGATACCGGGTACCACCTCAAACTCAACCTGATGGTCAAACAACCGCTCGCCTTCTTCCGCGCCACGGCCGAAGATGTATGGATCGCCGCCTTTCAGTCGGCAGACACGTTTACCGGCCTTGCAAAGCTCGACCATAAGATTCTCAATCTCTTCCTGGGACATGGTGTGCCCAGTCAATCCCGATTTACCCACATAGATCCGTTCCGCGTCCGGCCTAACCCAGGCCAGGATTCGAGAATCCACGAGATAGTCATACAAAATCGTGTCGCAGGTTTCGATGGCGCGCTTGGCTTTCAGCGTCAACAACTCCGGGTCGCCGGGACCGGCACCCACAAGGTAGGCTTTTCCTGCTAATCTGCTTTCAGAATTCATGTGAACGGTTGGCGGAACTTTTACAAGGGGTGATTACAATAATAATATCGCTCCTAGTATAACCAAAGCAGGAGGGCGAGGAAAGTGAATCCGAAACGCGCGATAGCTTACCGCAAGCAGGCCGCAGCCCTGCTTGAATCCGTTATCAACGACCAGCTTGAAGCCCGTACCGCCATTAACTGTTGGCCCACCCTGGGAAACCAGGATCCTTCAGTCCGGTGTGTTTACACCATGCTCTGGTATTTTGAGTCGGACGAGGATCGGCACCATGTGGAAACCTACTACTCCGATCTGCAACTGAAGTTCCTGCAGGAGGCCATTGCCTTTTTGAAGGAAGGGGAGCCGCTGCCGCTTGCCGTGCTGCAAATGTATTTGCCCTCCACTGCCCCACCGGAATATATGAGCAGTTGGACCTGGCGCACGCCGTTATGGAAGCTAACCGAGCTGGGCGAAATGATTCTGGGCATCCTGGAGACGAACCCCTGGCTGAATCGCAATACAAAACCAAAAGGACCGCGCTATGCAGAGCAGTCCTTTTGGCAAAACAGAATAATCGCTAAAAGATAGATATTCTGGCTTAAATTTTGGGCTAGTGAGCGCTTTTAGCGTCTTTACCAGCTTCTTGAGCGTGCTCACCGGCTTCTTTCGCTTTTTCGCCAGCATGCTCAGCAGGATGCTTGTCATTGCCAGCAGCAGCACCATGGCCACCTTCAGCGTTTCCGGCAGCGCCAGACTCAGCTTCAGCGTTTTGGGCTTCGTCAGCAGCATTTTGAGCTTCATCAGCAGCGTTTTGAGCTTCTTCAGCCGGGGTTCCGGTTTCAGCATTCTCGCCAGCGGGCTGTTGGCATCCAGTTAACAAGCCGAGGGTCAGGAAAGAACCCAACAATACGGAAAGGGTTAAAGATTTAAAGTTCACAGTAGCGTTCTCCTCAATTTATAACCTAATTAATACGACAATAACTTTATCAATTGACCTTTATTAGTGTATCAACGGCTCATCATTACAGGCAAGCCAAAATGAGAACCGCCCAAAGTAAAAAAAGGAGGTAACTGAGATGCTTCCCATAAGCCAGTTGAGAAGATGAATGAATTTGAGATAGGATAGGTTATATAGGTTTTCAGGTTGTATTAAATACCAGCCCCCCTCAAGGGTCAATAGCCGGGCAGATTAAGGTTTTATAAAGGCAGTAAGGAAAAAATCATTCTGATGACCCCATTTAAAGTTGCCCTCATCACGGCGCCCAACCGACAGGAAGCGGATAAACTGGCGAACGGGCTGGTGTCGCAACGTTTCGTGGCTTGTGTCAATATTGTCCCGACCATCGAGTCGGTGTATTGGTGGGACAATGCCGTGCAAACAGAAACCGAATGCCTCCTCATCTGCAAAACGGAAGCATCGCAATGGAACGGCCTGAAGGACTGGGTTCTCGCCAACCACCCTTACGACGTGCCTGAAATCATCCAGATACCCATCGAGGCCGGATCCGATTCCTATCTTCAGTGGATTGTGACCAGCCTGCAAAAATGAAAGTTACATTTTTTAACCCGCATCTCCTATAATCAATAGTAAGACGTAACGATAGAAGTGGAAGGACAGGTAGAAGGTGGGTCTTTTTAATTTCTCCAAAAAAACCGGGAATGATATTGGGGTTGACCTTGGCACGGTGAATACGCTGATTTGCACAACCAATAAGGGTATTGTCCTCAACGAGCCTTCGGTTGTGGCGATTGACCAAAGCAAAAAGCCTGCCACCGTAATTGAAGTAGGACAAGCCGCCAAGGAAATGATTGGCCGGACACCGGAACACATCAAGACCATCCGTCCGCTCCGCGAAGGCGTGATTGCAGAATTTGAATGGGCGGAAGTAATGCTGAAACGCTTTTTGTTGAAAGCAATGGAGCAGCGCTTCCTAGGCCTCCCGCCCCGCATTGTGATTGGGATCCCAAGTGGGGTAACGGAAGTTGAGCGCCGCGCGGTTGGAGATGCCGCCTATAGTGCTGGCGCCCGCATGGTTTACCTGGTTGATGAACCCATG
>CALAJO010000130.1 GCA_937922745.1 uncultured cyanobacterium | reverse complement strand
TCGGGCAAGATTGCCACGTCGCTGCGCGCCTCGCAATGACAAAACAAGCGCGTGTCATTGCGAGGCAACAATGCAATGGAGGCCGTGGTAATCTCCCCGCTGTCCCCCAGGCAACCCAAATGGGTTCGATCGTTCATTTTTTCTCAAGGAGGCTTAAACTGGATGATTCCCCACAGCCGAATGAACCGGGGCATTCAACGCCCAGATGTGCTGGAGTCCGTTGACCGTCAATTCCGTGTTGACCTGCACCTGCGGGATGCGATCGGCGACCATGGCGGCGGCATGCAGCGCGCACCCGCCGGTAAAGATAAAGCAGGTTTCCGCCACCCGCCAACTTACGGACTTCAGCAGCATGTCGATCATCTCCAGGATAACGCCGCGGTAGCCGTAGTAAAGCCCGTTTTCCAGGCAAGCCTGGGTGGAAAGGCCCGGCGTGCCGGAGGGGGCGTGAAATACGTCCACCTGGTACAACTGCGCCGCTTGGGTGGTATCCACCAGCGCCTGGAACTTCCTGGGGCCGGGGCAAATGGCCCCGCCAAGGTAAACACCGGCCCGATCCACCAGGTCGAACGTGGAAGTCGTGCCCAGGTCGCAAATCAGGGTATTCCGGCCGGGAAAGGCCATATGGCCGCCCACAATATCCGCCACGCGGTCGGTTCCCAGTTCCCGTGGCGCATACCGCGACAGATCCACCGGGCCAAGGTTAAGCGTGTGCATGGTTCCGCGATCCAGCCAGAGGATGGGGACATTCCCGAAAATCCGCTGAAATTCGCCTTCCCACGTCCTGGCCATCGGCACCACGGAGGAAATAACCAGCCCATCCGCCTGGCGATGCTCCGTCTTCAGCAGGTAATTCTCCATTTCGGTCAGCGTCACACAAAAATCGGCCTTGTCCGTGGGGAAAACGTCCAGCGCCAGGCGGGCTTCACTTTGGAAATAACCCACCTTGGTAAAGCTGTTTCCGATATCGATGGCGTAAAGTCGGGTTTCGCGATTCAACAGACCGGACTCTCCTTTAGCAACAGGTATGCGGGTCAACTGACAATCTTCCAATCCAACCGGTTTGCGCAACACCACACACAGCATGACTATCGTGGAAAGGCGATGCCCATGTCAACCAATGGTTTGCGATTCCGTAACCAATCCCCCCTGCGCCTGGCGAACGGGTTAGCCCAGGGCAATGCGGCTCAGGCTGTCCTGCCACTCCTTGTGGACGGCTTCGCGCTCGGCCATATCGGTGTGGTGGCCGCAAGCCTGGCTCACCACGGTAATGGCGTCGGCGTCGATATCAATCTCCTCGCCGCGCTTGCCGAAGAGGCAGAACCCGATATCCTTGGCCACGCCGTAATGGTTTCCGGCCGTGGGGCGGTAGAAAAAGGCGCAACTGCCGCAGGACACAATATTGAACCCCTTCTTCCGCAGCTTGGTCAGAAGCTCATAATAGGCCTGGTCCAGGATGCGATAGGGCTGGGTCTTAAAGGACAGGTTTTTGTACTCGAACACCAGGTGATAGGACTCGTGGCCATCGGCATCAACGGCTTTGTAGGTATGCAACAGGCAATCCACGGTATTCTTGCCGTTGGTAATCGGGATGCGATGCGTCTCCCGCAAGGTCTGGGCGTCTTCAGCCGTTTCCGGGACGTCCATGGTTTCGTAGGACTCGATCTTCTTGCGGTACAGGGCATCAAAATCCCGTGGGGTGGGCTTGGAGCCGTTGCGCTTGTTCACGGTTTCCAGAGGCTCCGTCGTTGCCTGGGCCGCTTCCAGCTCCTCGGCCTCATCGATATAGGTATCCAGCAGCCGATGCGTCTTGGTGAGGCGCTTGCTCTTGCTGGCCACTGCGGCCGGGACGCGGCTTTCGTCAAAACGTTTGCCGATACGGGAGCCCTTGGGCCGAACCATTTGCTGCTTGATGCGCTGGGCCAGGCTCAGCACCAGGAAAGCCGGAAACGTAAACAGCCCGACGGCGTAAGTAGCCGGGGTGAACAACTGGGAATAAAGCACGTCCTTAAAGCTGCAACGGGCCACGGCCAGGGCCAGCACCTGCGTACTCCAGAAGCCGATGGCCATCAAAAACCAGAGATAGAAGGCCGGCGGCGAAGGTTGCTGCTGCGATGCCGCAAACGCCCCCAGCAGCATCAGCAGGCCGATCACAAAGTTCGGCGGCTTGATCTGGCTCCAGGCCTGCTCGATAAACGTGGCGTCCATTTTGGTGACGGCGTTGACCAGCAGCGGAACCGTGTACTGGATGGCAAGGCGCACGCGGTTCACCGCGCCCTGCACGATATCCTTCATCATCGTCATCACGTTGACGCGCTCGTCCTTGTACACCACCACGTTGGGCGCCCAGTTGACGCGGTAGCCGTTGAGATTGAGCAGGGTCGTATATTCCAGGTTGTCCAGGTCGTCTTCTTGCCGGAAAGGCAGCATTTCCAGGATTTCCTGGCGGACGACCCAGCCGGAATTCAGGAGTTTACAGGACAAGCCCATATGGAAACGCCCGGCATTCTCGATGCGGTTGACAAGGCGGGTGGAAAGGGCGGACACATAAGGGAAAAGCCCTTTCGGCGGGCGCTTCAGCGCAATGTAACCCTGCATTGCAAAACAGTCGAAAGCGCGGGTCGTCACGTTTCGCAGGAAATCCGGCCGAACGATGTCATCGGCATCCAGGAAAACAAACAGCTTGGAAGAACCGCCGGCAGCCAGCAGGCGCTCCACCAGCCAGGAAACGGTCTGGCCGCGGGACGCCTTTTTCTCGGGGTTCGTCCAAACGGTAACATTCTTCGGCAGGTCGTCGGAGGCGGGCAAGGCGTCGGCGCTGTCTTCCGTGGCCGCAATGTGGATCCCGATGCGGGACGCGGGATAATCCTGCTTGCTCAGCGCGCGGATCAGGTCCTGCAGGGCGTCCGACTTGGTCTCATCGATAAACGGGATGAGGATGGCGATCTGGAAATCCGTCCCGCTTTTATAGATGTGCTTAATCAGGTCATGCTTGCGTCCGGTTTCCGCAAAAACCAGCAACAACAGCGAACGGATGATGACCGTGCATCCCAACGCCCCAATAATATAATCCAGCAGTGTCATAAGCCCTATCAACTACAAACGCTTCCACGATACCCCAATTGTACGTCATCGGGATGGGATTTGACTACCTTGTGCGTTACCAAGGTTAACGGAGGGGTTCAGGGGCGAATCCGGCGAGAGTTTGCGGAACCGGGCAAAGGCGCGTTCTGCGGCGGGGGCGTCGCCGGCTTTTTGGTAAAGCGTGCCCAGCAGGTACCAGGCCTGCTCGTCCCCGGGGTTGGCCGAGGTAATGCTTTCCAGGTGGCCAATGGCCACATCGGTGCTGCCCGCCATCGCATAGGCGTTAGCCAGGTTCTGGTAGTACAGCCCGAAATTCGGGTTGAGCGACAGGGCCTTCTGGAACGACACGATGGCCTTGGGATAATCCGCAATGCCCATATAGGCCAGGCCCAGGTTGTTATACAGCGAGGAGGACATCGCGGCGTTGGGCTTGAGCTTGATGGCAATCTGGAACTCCCGGACGGCGGCTTCGTAGTGCCGCATTTCCATCCAGGCCTGCCCGCGGTGGAAATGGTAAATGGCGTTGTCGTCCATTTGGTAGCGCCCTGCGGCAAATCCCGCCGGGTACAGGGACAAAACCAGGATTCCCAGCAGGGTGATGGAGGTGATGACCCAATACCGAATTGCGTTCATCAGCCTAAACCGCCTGGGCCGCCTTCATCAGCTCGGCAACCTGGCGGGTCAGGCGCACCGGCTCGAACGGCTTGACGATAAAGTAGTTTGCGCCGATTTTAACGCCTTTCACCACGTGTTCTTCCAGCGCCTTGTTGGCCATCACGATGATTGGAATCTGGTGTTGCGGGCCGTTGACCCGGATTTGGTAGATAAATTCCATGCTTTCGCTGTCCGGCATTTCCAGGTTCAGCAGCATAATGCTGTACAGCTCGCGGTTAAGGTAGTAAAAGCCTTCTTCCGCCGTGGTGGCGACGCGGATTTTAAATCCGCCCTGGCTCAGGATGCCGGAAATAGTGGTAATATTGTCAGGGTCGTTATCGATGAGCAGGATGTCAAATTCACTTCTCGGCAGCGAATGGGGCATCGCAATGGGGGGTGTTTCTGGCTTAATCTGGAACGCGCCTAAATCCGGCAAAGTTGCGGGCTTTGCCATCGGGTTTTCCAAACTCTGCTTCAGGTCGCTAAAGGTGGCTAACGGATCGGCGCTGGGCGTCAGTTCTATCGCGGCATTAGGCTGGAAAAAGTTGGGGTAGCTGAATGCGGGCTCTTCCGCAACGGGGGTTTCAAGCGGCAGGCTAACCGGCTGCGGTTGCGGATCCGTTTCAAACGACCAGGAGGATTGCGGCATTGGCTGCGCAACAGGCTCACTGACTTCCAGCAGGAGGGTTTGCAATTTCTCGATGCTTTCCAGCAGATGCCGTGGCAGTTTTTCGTTTGGCGAGAGCGTACTCTGGATCAGCTCGCGGAACAGGCTGACCTCAACCGCCTTAAACAGGGAGATAAACAACCGCTCCCTGTCCTGCATGGGGTTAATGATGAAGTAGTCCGCGACACGCCCTTTTTGCACCAGGTCGGTCGCAATATTCTGATCCGCGCTGGTACACAGCAGGATCACCTGGCAGTGGCGCTTCTGGTTTTCCATCACTTCCCACAGGTGGGCGTGCTTAAAGCTCATGGAGTTGTCTTCGTCATCCGTTAGCAGGAGATGGCGGGTGTTTAAACCCGTCAGGATAATTTCCACTTCGTTGGCCCGCAGCTTTTCCTCAAGCACGTCGCCGGAGTTGGTGAGGAACAAGTGGAATAGCGGTACATCCAACATGGAAACAATGTTGGATACCCATTTCTGGTTTTCGTGATAAAAGAGAATGCGATACCGAAAGGACATGTTGAAATTCTTTCCCGTCTAGCCCAACAAATGTAACCTGGTCTTAACCTGTATCGGCCGGTTTGCGTTTAACTTGAAAGACACGCCGGAAGTGATTTGTCCGTGGCAAAAACCCTCGATATAAAATACGTTTAAGGTAAAATAAGTCCGTTCAAAATGTGGATACAGAGGATTGGGTCATGACCACAACCACCATCCCGCTTTTCCTGGAAGACCTGAAGCCGGGCCTGAAGTTTACGTCGCGCAGCTATGCCCTTTCCACCGAGGATATTGTGGCCTTTGCCGAGCAGTACGATCCGCAGCCCTTTCACCTCAGCGAGGAAGGCGGCAGGAATTCCCTGTTTAAAGGGCTGGCGGCCAGCGGCTGGCATACCGCCGCAGTGGCCATGCGCCTTTTAACGGAAAGTGTTCCGATTGCAGGGGGCTTGATTGGTGCGGGGCTGGAGAAACTCAGCTGGTTCCAGCCGGTACGGCCGAATGATTCGCTTTATGTTGAAACCGAGGTGTTGTCCGTCCGAGAGTCCAAGTCGAAGCCCTATCAGGGGCTGGCGCGGATGAAGCAAACCGCCTACAACCAGCGGCACGAAGCCGTTTTGGAATTTACATCGACCATCGTGGTGCCGAAGGGCCCGTAAGCAATTTGAGCAATAAATTACATTAGGATTCATTTTCTATCGTTTCAGGCAATTTTTATAGTGCTTTGGTTTTTAGCAATAACAGCACTCCCTAACCCTCGCTTGATAGACGACCATGAAATTGATGGATTCGACCAGCAGCTACATTGCAACACAATATCCTGCCCGGCTGCAAAAACCGGCGTATGCTCAGGCCGTATACGCGCCGGTCACAACTCGGTTTAATGCCGGGGAAGATGTGTTTGCCATCCGTTTTGGGGTGAGAAAACCTAGAGTTCCTCTGTGGGTGCAGATTTCTGGTGGCATTATTGGCTTGATAGCAGCCGTTACAATCTCAAGCCCTCAACCGAGGAATCCGGTAAATATCGTTGTGGAATATTACCAGCAGGCCGCACAGCGACTTTCATCCTTATCCATTGGCGCACCGCCGCCGCCCACCCCTCTCCGGGAAGAGCCAAAAGCCGCGGAAGGCTCAAACATAGCCTTCCTTCCGATGATTTATTATCCGGGAGCGCCAGAACCGGAGGTAGAAGATGCTGTTGCAACCCCAGCGCCGATTGATACCCCGGTTGCCGAGCCAACGGCGTTGCCCGCCACACCAGAGCCAGAGCCGCCACCTGCGACGCCGGAAGCCGAGGACCCTCCCCCAACAGTTACTGAAGAACCTGCCCATGACCCGATGGACACGGCTTATTGGCAATATATGGCCACCAATGCGCAATTTGCCTCTAACATCGATTACCACATCCAGACCAAATCCGCCGAATACCTGAACAATGCCATCCCGCAGTTTAATCCTGCAACTTTCCCCGCCTACGAGGATTTCTATAACAGCCTGATGGCAGAGAAGAGCTTTCCAATTAAGCGAGGCTTGCTGGATATGGAGCTGGCCCTGTACCTGTCGAAATATTTTGATAATTACGCCATCAATCGGGGCGGGATCACCGGCATCTCCGTGGAGCGACTTGTTAAAGCCCTGGAGCATGCGGAAAGCCCTGTCCTGGAATCTCCCTACCTACGCGGCGGGGATGCGATGGATGAGAAGCTGGTGCAGGACTTCTGGGCGCTGGCCCAACTGGACATGGACGGGGCGCGACAGGGATTGGTGACCCAATCCGCCATTGACCAATTGTTGGCAAAATGGCAAAAACAAGTGGCGAATGTTCCCAAGGCTATTGCGGAAGGAATGGATAACTACCGTAACGCCTATGGCGCGTATGCCCAACAGGCAAACGACCCGGCGGGCCTGGAACGCTTGGATTATGCGGAAAATGCAGGCCTTTGCCAAAATGGCCCACTGGCGTCGCTTAAAGGAATGGGACTGGTGCCGGCAACGCTGGTTCTCAAGAGCAATATCGAGTCAATCCGCTTGGAAGATGGCAGCTTCATTCCTTACAGTGACGTGGGGAATCCGGATTTTGTGGTGGTTTACTGGCATAACCTGGCAAGCCCGACCGCCCTGAACAAGGTCTTATGGCAAGATCCCCGGTTTGAACGGGCAGAGTACACGGCCCAGGAACTGGTGGATAACCAAGCCTGGCGAGACGCCCTGCAACCCGGCGATATCCTGATATGGCGGCCTGGCGAGAAGCCTTATGTTGATCCAAGGTCGGGCGCTGTGTTTGAAATTCCCGGTGGGCATGCTTGTATTATGGGTAGCGACGGAGCAGCTTGTTTCGCAGACCGGGCTTTAGACGGAAATTTGCCACCGCAACTGCGATCCCTGGCGAACTTTTTTGGCAGGAACTACTTCAATCCCGACGGTCAGGCTGATGTTTGGCGATATCGGTTAGCAACCACACTCTCCTCCTAACCATAGATAGTGTTAAATTTTGTTTCAAATAAGAATAAAATTATTGATTTTCGAGATGAACTTATGTAAATTTTTTATACTCGCTTGAAATGACTTACTTTCGGACAAATAAGGACTTGCATTGTATGTTCACAGTTTCTAACCAATATGCTTTACGGGCAGGAGGCTTACAACCTTCAGCTTCCCCCCATCGCCGCGCTTATGCCGCCCCTCTCGCTGCTTCGCTCCGTGCGCCCGATTGCTTGGCGCTAAAGCAACAACCCCAACACGCAGAACGCTTTGGCTCGCGTATAAGCCGTTCTGCTGCGGCTTTGATTACCACAGTGGCAGCACTGCTCATTGGTGCGCCAGCAGCCAACCAGCTTTTACAAGGCACTGCAACAAGGGTACAGGGTGGGCAGCCTGTTATCACCGTTTCCGCTAACCGTGCCGATGCTGAAGCCTTGGCCTGGCCGGCAGGCGCGCAGGTGGGCCCAGTGTTCTTCGATACGGCGACCGATCCGCTGGCGGGCACTGGCGATGACAATGAGTTAAAAGGGTTCATCAACAGCGTTATCAGGCCTGATAGGGATGGCGATGACAAGGACGAAAATGTTGTTGTAAATCTCAAAATGACGATCCCTGGTGCTGAAGGAATTATTCAAAAGGTCAGGCTGGCTTTTGATACCATGTTTGGCCACCCTGGCGAACCGGAGGATAGCTACCTCCGTACCCAAAACCAGAAGTATGAAATGGTCGGCGTGAGAATTACAGATGCCAATGGCAACCTGATGACAGATCCGCGTTACGGTGTGATGACTGGCCCGAATGGAGAACAGTATACTTTTTATATGCCGGATGACGGTGAATGGGATCCTGAAAAAGCCGGTAGTGGAAACGGTTATGCGTCTATGCGTGATTTATTGCTGGAATTAGCGCCTGGCGAATACGATGTTGAAATGGAAAGTGTTTACCACGACAATGAAGACTTACTGGGCGAAGGACAAGGCATCCAATCCGTTTGCGCCCGCTTGAGAGCTGCTTTGCAGGAATTGCCTCCAACGCCACCACCTGATACTGCAACCCCACCGCCTACTGAACCAGCGACCCCACCGCCTACTGAGCCAGCGACCCCACCACCTACTGAGCCAGCGACCCCACCGCCAAGTGCAATAGCTACGGGTACACCAACCCGACCACCTGGTAAGCCGCCCAAAAACCTACCTCCCAAAACTCAGGCAACAACCAACCCTTTACCAATAACTACACCAACAACGGGTGGAGCTGCTAATGGCTTGCCTAAGGACCAGAATGGCGCGCCATAAGGCAACCTAAAAAACCGACTAAAAAGCTCCCTTTAACCAAGGGAGCTTTTTAGTGTCGAACGATAAAAAACCAGTGAGCCTTTCACAAATCTTGTTAAGGCAATTCACCGGGATCAAGGTTAAAGCAAGTTGAACATTTATGTGCTTGCTCTTAAAGTCAAGGCAGTTGCGCCATTTGAATTAGAACACGAATTAAAGCCAATAATACTGTTACCACCAGGATTTTTCGGAGTAAGGGCGCTGGAAGCCGATGCCCTAAACGCGCGCCCAGATTCCCACCGATGAGGGCGCCCGCGGAAACCCAAATCACATCCGGAAACGGGATCAGATTCATCATCCATTTGCCCAACGTGGCGCTAATGCCGGTAATCACCACAAAAGCGGCTCCTGTCCCAATCGCGAGGCGAGTGGGCACTTTTTGGACGGTAATTAACAGCGGGGTTAACAGTGCCGCGCCGCCAATACCGGTATTGGCGGCAACAAAGCTGATACCTGCCCCTATGGGAATGCCTGCCGACCATTTAAGACGATGAGGCTGGTTAACATCATCTGGATAATCCGT
>CALAJO010000129.1 GCA_937922745.1 uncultured cyanobacterium | reverse complement strand
TCAAGTCGAAAAGGCGTTTTTCAAAGTTTACAAGGATTGTTCCTGTGCAGCCGTCCTGATCATGGCCGCATGGTGTTGCATTATGATTCCGTTTTAACGGGAAGAAAGGAGATTGGCAATGCATATTAAAAGTTGGATGGGCGGTATTATTACCCTCGCCGTTATCGGGGGGATTGCCGGAACCGGATTCTCCCACTATTACCAGGCCCAGGCGATTGATGGCGAGGAATTGGCCCAAACTTCCGGCGGCAGCGGGGGCTCCGCGGGCACCGGTGCTTCCGGTGGAAGTGGCGGTGCGGGTACTGGAACTGGAACCACCGGTACAATGGGTGGTACGGGAGCCGGCGGCACGATGGATACCGGAACGACCGGAACCCCCGAAGGAGGCGTCATGAATCCCTCCGGGACGACGGACACCACCGGAACGGATATGACCACACCCGGTGGTGCGACGACAACCCAGGATCAGACGGTGCCGGGTGAGCGGCCAGCCGCCTACCAGGGTGACGTCCAACAACAGCCCGGCACCATGACGTCCCCGCAATATGGTGGCGGCGGTACAGTGAACCAGGGTGTCGGCGGCACCGAAGCATACGGCACGGTAAGGGGTTACTGGTAATCTTTTCTCCTCAGTAAAACCCGGCGGGCGGCGAGAGTCGCCCGCTTGGGCTGTTAAGCCTCCATAATCCCCCTGGCGGCGAAGGGGCAAATCAAGGCTCATCCTTCATAATAAAGAAGGCGCTAAACAACGTAGGAGCATTCTGATGACACGTCGTGACACCCAGGATCTGACGCCGAAGGCCAAGGATATCCACGAAAAACACAGCCCGATGGAAGGCCCGTCCTTTGCGGACAAAACACACCGCGCAAAAGACAACAGCGAAGATAACCGCATTGCCGACGAAGCCTATATTAATGAAAGCGATGACTACCGGGCGCAGGATATGAAGCCTCGCGACATTGGCCATGGCACTTAGTTTCCACCTTTAAAAGCCCTGTATTGAGGAAGTGAACCGATGAAACGAACCGAACTGAACATTGATTTCCAGGATTGCAGCAGTTGCGCGGATAATATCCAAAAGGCGCTTGAGCTACTGCCTGGCGTGGAATTCGCACAGGTGGAGTTTGAAAGGCGGCATGCCGTGGTTGAGTACGACGAGGCTCGGATTCAACCGGAGCGCATTGTGGAAATGGTGGGCAAGGCCGGCTATCACGCCGAACACGCCCCGGCTTAATTTTCACTGTTTCAGCCAATTAGCCCGCAGCAGCCAGACTGTTGCGGGCTTTCTTCATAATCCTTAATATTTGATATCTTTTAGGCAATATAACCATATCTAATGTTTTTATTAAAATATAAATTAATTGTAAAACCGACATTGAGTAGTGAAGTGGAATAACCACTTGGATTTTTAAGGGAGAAACCGATCATGGCAGTGCTATTTCCTCGCCCGGCGGGACAGCCGAACTTTGCCTATTCGCCCAATAACCCGGCCCAGTTGTTGCAAGGCTTCATCGGGTTAATGGAAATCACCCAATCCAGAAACGGTGAGCTGACACGGGCAAACCTGGATTCCTATCAGCAAATCCGGTTTTTTGCCCCGGATCCCAACAGCAACGTTGCGGATTACCTGAGCCAGAACTTTGCGTTCATCGCGGCGCAGGACGGAAATGCCAACAGCATCAGCGCGAACGACCTGGTGCAGGTTCGCAACAACCTGCCGCAATACGTCCCCAGCAACAATAATTCCGGCAACAACGGCAATAATGGACAGCCCCTGTCATCCAACCAGCTTATGTCACTCGTAATGGTGCTATTGCTGGGCATGCTGGGCGGCCTGTTCGGACAATCCAGCCCGATAGCGGCTTCGCAACAGGCCAGCCGACAGAACGGCTTGTTCGGCAGCAACTTCTTCAGTTCGGTCTACAACCCATTCAAGGTTGCCCTTCAATAGCTTTCACACCGAGTAAATTCCGCTAACTTTATCCCTTCCCCTTTTCTATTGCGCCCCGCGCTGGACTTCCAGCGTGGGTTTATTTTTTGGGAAAGGGGCTAAACGTTGTCGAACGCCTCATCCGGAATATAGTCGAACTCCGCGCCGCCGATGATGACGGTTTCCCCTTCCTTCACGCCCAGGCGCTCCAGCTCGTCAATCACGCCCATGGCCTTAAAGATATTCATCAGGCGGCGCGTTGCGGAACCGTTGCGCAGGTCGGTCACGCGCACCAGCCGATCCAACTTGCCGCCGGTGGCGACGAGGCAGTTGCCCACCCGCTGGATCTCGAAGGCGCTGTCATCATGCGCGAAGGCCTTGACGTCCGGCACGACTTCGATGACCTGCTCCTCGCGCGGCAGCTGATCCAACTGGTAGAAGACCTCGTTGACCAGCTCGCGCGTGCCCATTTGCGCCACGGACGAGATGGCGAAGACCTGGCCGGACACAAGCCCTTTGAATTGCTGAATCCACTCCGCCACCTGCTCCGGGGCAACGGAATCGATCTTGGTGAGGACGACGATTTGGGGTTTTTCCGAGAGCTTTTGGCTGTATTTGGCCAGCTCCTGGTTAATGGTGTTAAACGCTTCCGCCGGGTCGGACTCTTCCGGCCGGGAGACATCCACCAGGTGCAGCAACAGGCGCGTGCGTTCGATGTGCCTTAGGAAATCGTGGCCCAGCCCCACGCCCTCGCTGGCGCCCTCAATCAACCCCGGGATGTCCGCAATGACCACCCCATCGCCGGAGGGCTTTTTAACCACACCCAGGTTCGGCGTCAGCGTGGTAAACGGATAATCGGCGATTTTTGGCTTGGCGGCGCTAACCACGCTAATCAGCGTGGATTTGCCGGCATTGGGCAACCCAATCAGCCCGACATCGGCCAATAGCTTCAACTCCAGCACCAGCTCCCGTTGGATGCCGGGTTCACCTGGCTCGGAGAATTGCGGGGCCTGCCGCCGCGCGGAAACAAACCGACTGTTTCCCCGGCCGCCCCGCCCACCGGACGCCATCAGCACGCGCTGGCCCGGCGTCGTCAAGTCCGCAATGGGGTCGCCTGTCTCGGAATCGAAAACAACCGTGCCGCAAGGCACCTTAATCGTCATATCTTCGCCCACCTTGCCGTGGCAGTTCTTGCTGCCGCCCTTCTCGCCGTCTCCAGCCTTAAACTTGGACTTGTACTTGAAGTCCAGCAGCGTATGCATATCATTGGTGGCTTCCAGGTAAACGCTGCCGCCATGGCCGCCATCGCCACCGGCCGGGCCGCCGTAGGCCACAAATTTTTCGCGACGCCAGGCCACCATGCCATCCCCACCCGCGCCGGACTCCACCAGTATGCGAACGTGATCCACAAATTGCATCGTTCCCAAAGATCCCTTGCCGATTCCTAACCTCCCTAGCTTATGCCAAAAACCCCGCCCCGTCACCGCCTGGTTTCCCAATATCAACGCCGCCGGTTTCGGCTGGCGCAATTTTCAATCTGGAGGGGTTTTATTGTGGGGTTATGTGTGTGAGACGCATTGGCCTTGCAGGGCGAACCCGCGATCTCAATATCGTGTCAGGCAGAGAGACTAGAAACAATGATCAATCGGATTCAAAATCCCAACAATGCGCGATTTTCGGCGCTGCACCTGATTTACCAGGACAACCCTGATATGGGCAAAGCCCGCGCCGTGTGGACGGCCCCGGCAGACAACCTGTACACCGTACCGGATGCCGAACAACAGCCGGACATCATGGTGCTGTCGGAAGACAAGGCCGGTAAGCTGACTTATGAATACGGTATAAACCGAACCACCGCGCAGATGACCTCCGAAGCTATTGAAGAAGCGAATTCAAAGCCGGCAGTGGAGCGGGCTCAACTCATTATCGACTCTCTTCAAAATGCGCTTTTAAGGGCAGCGTTGAAGAGTGGTGCTGACAGAACCCTGAAGGAAGGATTTGGAAAACTATCAGGCCTGTTATCCAGATTTACGCTGGCCATCCAGACATCGCATCGCTTCTCGCCTTGGCAAACGCAGCCAGTCCCTGGCAAGGAAGGCAGGTTGATGGGGATCATTCATCAATTACCTACCTTGTAGGCATGTTTTAAAGAGCCTGTGAGACAGGTGTGAAATATTCTAACTAGGACGAGCCCAATTCACTCAAAAACGCTGTTCTGAAGAACAGCGTTTTTAATTTCAGCGATTAGGTACTAAGATTGTACTCTAACCAAATGAGTGGTAGGAGCAATGGCTGGGGGATTTTCACGCCCAACCTGGATAACATAACGGCCCAGCATATCACGGGTTTCAGTAATCGCACCCTTACTAAGGGCTTCTCTCAGGGTGGTAATGAGCCATTGCATCCCAGGATCTTGTCCTACTGTCCAGGTATCGCCAAGGTGATTCCATTTCGGGTTCAAGGCGAAAGCTTTCACTGGGTTGGGATTCAAAAACAATCCAGGATAGGTTTCTGCTAACTCGTTATGCGCCCCTTGTCCATTGTTTGGATCGTAAAGAATGATCGTTCGATCCTCAGGCGTCAATTCAGGGTCAGGCCTGCCGTAACGCTTATCTCGCTGGTACATTGCGGCAATGGCAAGCCATGGCGACATATAGGAACCCCGGATGTGTCCTGCCTTTTCCAATGCTTCAAATGGACTTCCTAGCTCATATGAACCGCCAGAGGCGCCTGGAATGTAGTTTCTAACCTTTGTAATCCAGGCATCATTCCGTATGCGAAGCCCCTGATGCATTTCCACTCCCACTGGCGGGAGATAGCTATCCTCGCGAAGTGGCAAGTTCGCTACATAATCTGACAAATCACGCTCCAAGGCCACTTGGATTTTATCAGGGCCGCCCAAATGTTGTGTTGTACTATCATAAGGCCTGCCTTCCCGTATCTGGAGTACAGTCTGTTTCCGTTGCTCCCGCCCTGAAGCCAACTGCTGTTGGTCTCGCTCGTGCGCATCCAAGTGGGTATTGATTTCGGTCGCCCAGGCTCTAACTGCTTTAATTGCTGAGCCATAGGTTACGGGAGTTAGCGTAGAATCTCTTCTTTCTGCCGTTGGATGTCGCTCCAGCGGTTGTTTAAAGCTACCTGGAATTGACATCAATCACCAGAGCGCCACTAACCTGCTGCGAAAGGGTCTGTCGATACATAATGGGCTGCTGTTCATCGTTAACCACATCAAGTTGCGTTTGTACGGTGCGAACCAGACTATCGATTGCCTCGATATAGGGTACGACTTGACCTAAAACCTTTAGAGAGTCACGCTTACCGTTAGAAGCATCCCTGGCCGTTGCCCGCATTGCTTCGTCTGGATCCATTCCGTCTGTCACGCGGGCTTTAATAGCATCTATTGCACTTTTCATATGCTGCTTAGCTTCTTCCAGTTTCGCCAGCCCTTCGCTAATCGACCCGAAGACAGCCTCATCCAGACGTGTCGACTCCCCTTTGGGTTTTGCAAGGAGTCTCTCCAGTTTTAGGTAAATTGGCTCTACCTGGTCAGCAGTTTGAAGGGCTTGGGCAGCCTTCTCTCTTAAATCTTCAACCTGCTTCGGGGTTGAAATTCGCTTATTCTTGTTTTTTAACTGAGATTCAATTCCAAACAGTTGTGCATAAAGATTGGCCTTATTTAATGTCTCCAAATCAGTTTTTGTGAGATCAATCGCAGTTTTTGCTGCCGCTTGAAACTCCTGGGCCTCCTGAACCAATTGCTGCACACCCTCTGCAAACTGAATAACCTGCTCTAAAGTAGCTCTATCCGCCCTTACCGCCCCTCCATTGAACAGGCCCGGCTTAGGAAATGTGTCCAGAAGTCTTTTCATTTCGCTGACTTGGAATTCTATTGTATTCGTACTACCAAACTTTGGCTTGGACCACAGATCAGCCTTTTCCAGTGAAACTGAGAAGGAGGACTGAGGATTAATCGCCAGACGTTTCGCCTGCTGACGTTGCGCGACTCCGGGAGCAAGGGGGGAGAGTTGCATTGCTGACCCTTTCTTAGAACTCATCCGGTAATTTTCTGATAAGATGCTGTGGTTGTGATTGAGAGTTGGAGGCGAATAGGGATGGGTTGGAAGAATTTATCAGACACAGAGTGGGCGTTAATCGAGCCTCATCTTCCCAAACAAAAGCGA
>CALAJO010000128.1 GCA_937922745.1 uncultured cyanobacterium | reverse complement strand
CCTATCTCCATTAGTCATTGCAGTTGCTGTATTAGAAGGCGTAGAGGGCCTTGCGCAAGCTGCAAGTAGCACCCCTAGCAAAAACACCCATCTGGGAAACCTTGTTGCGCCGTAACGGACGGTACCATTGGCCTTACTATTCTCCCGCAAGGCGGAACCTTGTAATGAAGGACGATAAGGATAGGATGGTTTACGAATCGAACGAGATGGGCTTGTATAAGCGGTTTGAATCGAATGGACCTGCATTACTCAACTCCTGCTATTGCGCACAGGCCAACTAAACCCAAAGGCTGTTTTAAATTGCCCGACATATCAACTCGTGTAAGCGGAGGGTCTACGGAATGGGATTGGCCCTTACAATAGAAGATAAATGACTGGTGGAGTGATCACGCAAAATGTTGTTAATGGAAGAGTTGCTCGCGGAAGCCGTAACCCAGAAGGCCAGCGATATTCATATTTCGGTGGGAGTGGCCCCGGTTTACCGGGTAAATGGCCGCCTCGTGCGTACGGAACATCCGCCCCTGTCCAAGGATGACAGCACGCGCCTGATTTTCAGTATTTTAACCAACGAGCAGCGCCGCACCCTGGAGCAGAACTGGGAACTCGATTTTTCCTACGGGATTGCGGGCCTGGGCCGCTTTCGGGTTAACGTGTACAAAAACAAGGGCACGTATGCAGCCGCGCTTCGTTCCATTACGGATAAGGTGCCGAGTTTCAGCGATCTGGGTTTGCCGCCGGTCATCAAGGAGGTTGCAGGCCGTCCGAGAGGGCTGGTTCTGGTCACCGGCGCAACCGGGAGCGGAAAATCCACGACGTTGGCGGCGATGATCGACTGGATTAACGAGAACAAAGCTGAACATATCCTGACGATTGAAGACCCGATTGAATTTTTGCACGAGTCCAAGAAGAGCGTGGTTCACCAGCGCGAACTGGGGCAGGATACGCGGAGCTTCTCCAATGCCCTGCGCTCCGCCCTTCGGGAAGACCCGGACGTCATCCTGGTGGGTGAGATGCGCGACCTGGAAACCATTTCGCTGGCGATTACCGCCGCGGAAACCGGCCACTTGGTGATGGGCACCCTGCACACCTCCAGCGCCATCCAAACGGTGGACCGGATTGTGGACGTGTTTCCGCCGGAGCAGCAGCAGCAGATTCGCGTTCAGCTTTCCAGCAGCTTGATTGCCGTCTTCTCCCAGGCCCTGGTGCCACGGGTGAATGCGATGAAGGAGCGCGTTGGCCGCGTGCTGGCGCAGGAGATTATGGTCGTGACGCCCGCCATGGCGAACATGATTCGGGAGGGGAAGACCGCCCAGATGTACTCCAGCATCCAGACCGGGACGGACGTGGGCATGCAGACCCTGGAAACGTCCCTGAAAGCGCTGTATCAGCAGGGCTTGGTGCTGTACGAGGATATTCTTTCCAAGACGAGCAGGCCGGACGACCTGAAACGGATGTTAACCACAATAGGAGCCCCTGTAGGAGCCGGTGCAAAACCTTAGCGAATACCTGGAATACCTTGCGTGCGAGCGGGGCTATGCCGAGAACACGGTGAAAGCCTACGAGCGCGATATCCTGGAGTTTCTTTCGTTCCAGGAGTCGTTTCAGGATGAGGCGCTGCCGCGCAGGATCGTGAACCATTACCTGCGCTTCCTGCGGCAAAAACTCAATGTCAATGCCACGATTATTCGTAAGATAAGCAGCCTGAAAGGGTTTTACAACTGGCAGGTGCAGCAGGAATACGTTCTGGAGAATCCTTTCGACTTCATCGATCTGCCTAAGAATGTGAAATCGCTGCCGAAGGTGTTGTCGGTTTCCGAAGTGGAGCGGCTCCTGAATGATCCCGACTTGTCCGCCGCACAGAAGGTTTCCATGGAACTGCTCTACGCCTGCGGCCTGCGCGTAACGGAACTGGTGACGCTGACCATCGGCCAGGTTTCCCTGGAGATGGGTTACGTGCGCTGCATCGGTAAGGGCAACAAGGAGCGCTTGATTCCCATTGGCGACGTGACCATTGCCGTTGTGCGGCACTATATCGAGCTGCTGCGTGCCAGCGCCTCGCCGGATGAGCCATTACTGCGGCGAGAAGACGGAAAGCCCTACCAGCGCATGGATATGTGGCGATTGATGCGCGCCCTCGGCGAAAAGCTGGGGAAATCCATTTCCCCGCACACGCTGCGGCATAGCTTCGCAACCCACCTGCTGGAGAACGGCGCGGATCTGCGGGTTGTGCAGGAATTGCTGGGCCACAGCGATATCTCCACCACGCAGATTTACACGCAGGTGAGCCGCAAGCATATTAAGCAGGCGTACCGCAAAGCTTTTTCCCATTCACCAACATAAGGGGTTCCTGCACATGGCGACACTTCAAAGCGCATTGCAGCAAGCCGTCCAGTTTCATCAGGCGGGCAAGCTCCCGCAGGCCAAGGCGTTATACCAGTCCGTGCTTGCGCAATCCCCCAAAAATACCGATGCCCTGCATCTGCTGGGCCTGATCTACCACAGCGAGAAGAAGCATGATGAAGCCATCGCGCTCATCCAGAAAGCCATTACGCTGAACCCTCGGGCGGCGTCCTATTACGGCAACCTGGCCGTCATCTACTTCAGCATTGGTAATTATCTCAACGCCATTACCACCTACGAGCAGCTTCTCAAGCTGGAGCCGGATTCCGTGGAGGCCTGGATGAACCTGGGCAACGCCAACAAGGAGATCCGGCAGTATGACGAAGCCCTTAGGGCGTATCGGGAAGGATTGAAGCGGAACCCCAATTCCGCGGACATCTATTTTAACCTGGGCACGATGGAAATGGCCCGCGAGCGGACGCAAGCCGCCGTTGCGTATTACCTGAAAGCGATTGAACTGAAGCCCGGACATGCCGGCTTTTATCACAACCTGGGGAATGCGTACCAGAAGCTGGAGGAGTATGATAACGCCCTTGCCCAGTTTGAGAAAGCCCTTTCGCTGGATCCGTCCCTCGCCATCTCCCATAACGGCCTGGGCATGTGTAAAATGAAGCTCGGCTTGTATGATGAGGCCGTCCAATGCTATCAGACTGCCCTGTCCATGCAGCCGGATATGGCGGAGTTTCACTTTAACATGGGCTATGTGCTTTCCAAGCAAACCCGCTACCAGGAAGCTCTCGCCTGTTACGATCGCGCCCTTGCGTTGAAGCCGGATCATCTGGATGCCCATCTCAACCGCTCCCTGAAGTGGTTGCTGACGGGGGATTACGAGCGTGGCTGGCCGGAATATGACTGGCGCTTGAAGACAAGCTCTTTCCCCAAGTTGGATTACGGCAAGCCCGCCTGGAAAGGGGAAGACCTCAACGGCAAAACCATTCTGGTCATCGCGGAGCAGGGGTATGGCGATAACTTCCAGTTTATCCGGTATCTGCCTTTGCTTCAGCAGAAAGGGGCCCGCGTTGTGTTTGCCTGCCAGCCGGAACTACTGATGGTGCTGCGCGACTGCAACGGGATCGATCAGCTGGTGGAGCGGACGCTGGACTTGCCTGCAACCTGCCGGTACGATACCTATAGCTACTTGATGAGCCTGCTGGCTGTGTTCGGCACGCGCGTGGATACCATTCCCCAGCCGCAGCCGCAATTGAGCCTGGATGAAAATCGGTTGCGTCATTTTCAATCGATGCTTGCAGCCGATTCTCACTTCAAAGTAGGCGTGGTTTGGGCAAGCAAGCCCAGCAACCTCTCCAGCCCGGCTCGCTCCTGCACTCTTTCCGACTTGGCGCCGTTATTCCACCTGGAAGGCACTTCGTTTTACAGTCTTCAAAAAGGGGACGCCGCAAAGCAACTGGCGGAAGCCGGTGAAGGGTTTCCCTTGGCCAACCTGGATGCCGAACTTCGGGATTTTGCCGACACGGCGACCGTGATTGCCCAGTTGGATCTGGTGATTACGGTGGACACCGCGGTTGCCCATCTTGCCGGAATCCTGGGGAAACCCGTCTGGGTGATGCTGCCGCATGATCCGGATTGGCGCTGGCTGCTCAACCGGGAGGATTCGCCCTGGTATCCCACGGCCCGGCTGTTTCGCCAGCCCGCTCCCAAGGCATGGCCGCAGGTAATCGAGGCAGTCTCTAAGGCTTTAAGGGAACAGTTGAATCCCTGATCGTTGAAGATGAATAAGGCTTGAATAAAGAGAAGATTCGTTCTGTTATTCCTGGTTCAGCGCGTTGAAGCGTTCGGCCAGCGCTGCCATGGCCTGCGGGGAATATTGGCCCCGGCCGTGGTCTTTCAAAATATCTCCGGCGGCTTCCATCACCGCGCGCAGTTTATGCAGCTTCTCCAGCACTTCCTGGCCGGAGTCGGTGATTTCCAGGGCGCGCTGGGCATTCTTTCCGCTGTCCACCATAATCGGGTTATACAGCAGGTGCCAGTTCCAGTGGTCGGGGTTGGCGTAAAACTCCAGGGCTTCCCGCAAAATGCCCGCGTTGACGTGGACTTCCTCCGTCCGTTGGATATAAGCCTGGTATTCCGCGCGGGCGTCATCGCGCTCTGCGGTTAAGGTTTCCACCTGGTCTTGCAGGTCGCTGTTCTGCTTTTCCAGGGCATCAATATACGCCTGGAGTTCCAGGTTTTTCTTCTCCAGCGTGGAAAGACGGATGACCTCGCCGACCAGGGTGTCAATGTCATTCTCAGGCGCATCGCTGCGGGCAAAGGCGATAAAATCCTTGTCCTTCTTGATCGTCCCCTCGGGAACAATCACCTCGTCCTTGGGATGATCGCCTGGAAATCTGGGCGGGACGTGGCGCAGCACTTCGTAACGTGTGCCGTACGCCCGGTAAACATTCGTTTTAACGAACCATGGGCCTTCGGAAACGCCCAGCTTCATCTCCTTGCGATAGGTGTTTCGCTTCTGGATATCCTTTAAATTAATGCGGTATCCCGGGGTGTAATCAGCCACGGGATAGGCTTTGGCCTGCTTTGTAGCCTTGAAATACCGAATGTTGTTTTGGCGGTTTTGATTCATACCCTCAACTCGCTGTGCTGCTGCACTCTTGTTTCGGCCAACCCCTGACGTGACTGAAGCCCACGGCCCCGGCACGTTAATGCTTTTATCATTATACGGCCTGGCCCGCTTCAGCACAGCCCTTTTAGCCCATTTTCACCTGAATTTCGGCCATACGGAGGAGCCATCGTCCCGCCATGATATCTTTCCGATACGCTGGGTCAATCCTGTGGTGATGCTTGGATATTTCTGCCGGCTTGTTGGATAATGCGTTTACAGCGTATCAAACTGGCTTTCGGAGCATCCTGAGTATGATGAAACCACTTTTAACGGCGTCCCTTGTCGGTACGGTCTTTCTGGGCGCTTGCGCCATGGGGCCGCAAAACCTGGATAACGAAGGCGAGCTGGACCTGAAGGCCGAGCATGCCTTGAAACCGCAAAATGAGACGGTTTACCACATCCAGAACATCAAAGATCCCGGCGGGAAGGTCTTCCTGTTTACGGATGCCGATTCCCTGGGGAAATGCTATCTCGCCATCGAAAACCGCGAAGCCGTGAAAGAGAGCTGCGCCCCGGGCATTGCCGCCAAGGTGGAGGATGGCACTATGGTATCTACCATTGATTGCGATAACCGGAAATATGCCTCCTGCTTTGTTCGGGTGATTGAAGGTTCCGAGGCCGGCGCAAAAGGCGAAATCCTCTGGGACTGGCTGAAAGAACGTCAGGCATCCAAAACTTAAAGACGTCCAGCCTCACGACTAATTATTCTTCAGGTGCATCTAGTCGAACATGGCCATGGGCTGGATCGGAAGGATTGCCAGGCGGTTCCCAGACGACAATACTTCCCGGCGGGGGTGAACCATCCTCTGATCGATGGGGTTGAAATTCAGGGTGGTTTTCTAATAACTCTTTAGCCGATTCTGGAATGGCTGGGTTATCTTTGTATTTGTCGAGTAATCCCCGTATTAGGTCTCCAGCTGGTGTTCGAATTTGTGATGAGTCTCCCGGAGGCGGCTGAGAGGGAGCGCCACCGCATGCAGCTAAAATTAAGGCACACAAAACTGATATCCAACGGACTCTTGAGCTGGAAAATCTTTCTGCACCAGTGCTGGAAGAAGGATGAGGCCGAAGATAATGTGTTTGTCTTATTTGCTGAGGGGTGGAAGATCTCATATTAAGGCTGGGTCTCAATTGGACTTGCACTTTCGACTCCGTAGCTTGATTCATAAGTTTACACTTCAATCAAAACCCTCAATCACAGAAATTGCCTATAGATGTATCAGATTGTAACGACTTGCGCAATTTTATATCCTCTGGATTTTTTATTTATATACAAGAGCGCAGTGTGTAAGTCAGAGGGAAGACGCAATGGAACAGGCATCGAAGAACGGGTTCAGCTTGCAGGAATTAATCCTGGTTGTCGCCCTGGTTGGCGTCACCGCTAATTTTTCCATCCCCAAGCTGATCGCCACGTTTGGTTCCCAGGAGCTGGACGCCAAGCGCCAGGCCAGCTTGCAACACCTTGCGGAATCCCTGAGACTTGCAGACAGCCAAATCGGTTTGTTGCCGGAATACTATGGCCCGGCCAGCGTGCTGAAGCAGCACAGCAACCAGGTTACAATCAAGGCAACGAATAACGACGCCATCGGGGTTTGCCCAACCGGTCGCCAGATGGGTGAATCCACGTTTCAAATGGTCAACGGCGTCGTCGTCACCAACGTCTCTCCCAACTGGCTGAGAGACTCGGACAGAAACCCCCTGAACGGCAATACCCCCGGCGACATGGTATGCGTTGCACTAAAAGGAGAAAACTCAAAGGAGATGGGGCGGGATGCAATGTGGGTTTACCTTCCGCGTGAAGGGAATAACCCCATACCCTTTAATTCGGACCAGTTCGGCGGGTTGCAGCAGCAGCCCCACACATACACGGTAGGCGTTGTGGCCAACCAGCCGCAATCCTACCGGCAAGGCCAGGCCGCCGCGCCTAGCGCTTTTGCGAATAGCCCGGTTGGAAGTGGCGGCAACGGCGGTGGAAGCCCTGTTATGCCAGGTGGGAATGCACCCGGCAATATCCCTGGCTTGGAGCAAGGCGGCTTCAACCCCTTGCAACCCATCAAGGCCGCCTTCCTCAGCCACCTCAACACCAAGCGGGAAGCCATGGGCTGGCGGATTGAAAGCTATACCCAAGATAAGGGAATGGATCAGTTATACACCGACATCCGCTCCTCCGTGCGCGGCTTCTTCGGCGATAAGTACGAAAACACCGTGAACGAGGTTCGCGATTACAAATCCCAGAACATCGTAATGTACGATGAGAGCGGTAATGAGCTGCTGGATCTGGGTTGGGACAAGTTCGCCGCCAACCTCACCGTCCGCGGCCAATCCTGGACGGATATCAAGGCTTCCTTCGTAAAGACCTCCAGTTGGGGCGCCAACTACCTGGCCGATCTGGTCAAGCGCTTCGGCAAAACCACCAGCCACGACTACCTGGCTTACAAGGCTTTTGTGTTCGACCTGTACACCAACCAGGGCGCCAACGCGCTGGAAGATGAGTGCATCGAGTACACCGACCCCGCGACCGGCAAGAAGTACGTGATGCAAGCCGGCTTTTTCTCCCCGGTAAAGGTTGCCCTGGACGGCAGAAACGCCGAACTGAACTCCGACAACCGTTTCGCCTTTGATGTGGATGGCTTTGCCAACGACCTTCATGCCAGCCTGGCCGGGTTCGGTAAGATTGACAGCCCGTTCAGCAACACCGGCATCATTAGAACGGCTGGCGGCCTTAACGGCAACGAAGCCTGGCTGGCAACCGACCGCAGCGGGAACGGCTTCTTCAAGAGCGGAATCCTGGATGGCGAAGATGTGTTCGGCGATCACCAGGGGCGGTTTGCCAACGGGTACCAAGACCTAGCCACCCTGTACGCCCGCCAGATCCAGGTGGATGAGAACGGCAAGCGCTACATTGCCCTGGAAAAGATGAACGAGAACCAGAAGCGCGTCATCGCCTTCGTCCGCCAGATGGGTGTGAAGCAGTTCAACGCATCTTACGACCTGAAGCTGATTACCCGTGACGGTCAGGTGATGGATGCCGCCGACGTCCTGACCAAGGTCTACATCGATTACGAGAACGTGAACGAAGTGGACGCCAAAGGCCAGAACAAGATTGCCCAGCGCGCCACGGTGGAATACATCAATGGCCACACCGCCCTCAGCGCCGACCAGTGGTTCAAGTCCGCCAATTAATAGAAAAATTGCTTTTACTCAAAGCTTTGTCTCTAACTCCAGCGGATGGGCAAGCGTTGAAGCAGGCGGGCACCGAAGCGTTCTGAGGACACAGTATTCATTATTTTAGCCAGCGTTTCCATTTTTCATTAACCGCATTGATCTGCGCCTTGATTTTTTGTTTCTTATTTTGTTTTTGATAACCGGCTATCATTTGATCCCAAGCCTCATTGATTTTGTCTGACCGTTGGGCTGTGGGAAATTCCGCCATTTCATTCAAGGTTTGGAAGGTATTTTGGGCTTGCATAAAATGGATGGGCCGCTTGGCCTGCATCGCATCCATTAAGAATAAGAAGTTATCCTGTTGTTTTTGTTCTCTTGGGGCGTGATTGATTAGACGTGCCAGGGAATGCGGATAACTGACACCCTGGATAAAGAGCCCCAGGAATGAGGGAAACGGTCCCATAAATCCGCTCATCTGGATCTGGGATTTGAGAAAGTTTTCCAGCTTGTCGTCTTGCAAGAGATATTGCTTAAACCCGTCTGGACATTGGTCATGGTTGGGAATCGCATTGCCGAGGTTGTCTGTGCCGGTTATCCAATTAACCAGGCGGGAGGTGTTAATAACGTTGTATTGCCTAAAGGCCTGGCTCATATCCAGCTTCGTCATATAGCGGAACAGGTTGTCATAAAACCCGGTGATTTCGTCAGGTGTTAAACCCATTTGGTGGGTTACAAATTTCAAGCCCGCCCGCGCTTCATCCCATCTTTTAAAGTTTAAAGCGTTTTGGATATGCTCGATATCGCGCTGCAAGTCAGGTGTGCTGGAAGCAAACCGGGCCTGCTGGATACGGGATAAAGGGCGTGCCTGAATCGGTTGGGCTGAAACGAGTCCCAGTTGTTGGATAGGGTGCATTTAACAAGTCCTCTTTTGTGCTGACTCAATAAACACAATGAATAATCGAAATTGCGCTACAGTTGCAGCAGGAATACATTGCATCAAGGGGGGGCTGGAAAAAATAAAAGCCACCGGTGAGGTGGCTTTTACTGTTTAGGCTTTTTGTGCCGGTGTGGCGGGCTTGGGGAGGCTCACCTGGATGTGAAGCTCCTTGAGCTGCTCCAGCGCGGCGACGGCTGGGGCGTCGGTCATCTGGCAGATGGCCTGGTTGGTTTTGGGGAAGGCAATCACATCGCGGATGCTGGGTGAGTTGGACAGCATGGCCACGATGCGATCCAGGCCCAGCGCGATGCCGCCGTGGGGCGGAACGCCAAACTCGAATGCTTCGAGCAGGAAGCCGAACTTTTGTTGGATTTCCTCTTCGGACAGGCCGAGGATCTGGAAGATCTGGTGCTGGACATCGCGGTTGTGGATCCGGATGCTGCCGCCGCCGATCTCCTCGCCGTTGTAGACGATATCGTAGGCCAGGGCGCGGGCTTGATCCGGCGCGGTGGCCAGGTAATGCACGTCATCCGGGTTGGGGGAGGTGAACGGATGGTGATAAGGACTGTAGGTGCCTTCATCCGTCAGCTCGAACATCGGAAAGTCCACGACCCAGAGGAGGTTGTGCTTGCTGTGGTCGATGAGGTTGTGGGTCTTGGCAAAGTGCAATCTCAGGCGGCCCAGGAAGGACTCGGCTTTCAAGCGCTTGTCCGCCACGAAGAACAGGGTATCGCCCGGCTTGGCGTTGGCGCGCTCCAGGATGCGGTTCAGCTCGTCTTCCTTGAAGAACTTGACGATGGGGGACTTCAGGCCTTCCGGGGTGACGACGATGTAGGCGAGGCCCTTGGCGCCCCAGCTTTCCACCATGGCCTTGATGTCATCGTAATCCTTGCGGCTGTAGTCTTCGGTTCCGCCCAGGCAGAGGCCCTTGACCACGCTGCCCTCGGTTTGGGCCACGGACTTGAAGGCGTTGAACTCGGATTCGGCCATGATGTCGGTAAAGTCAACCAGTTCCAGGTCAAAGCGAGTGTCCGGCTTATCGCTGCCGTAACGGGCCATCGCCTCGTAAAACGGCATGCGGGGGAACGGGGTCTGGACGTGGACGCCGGCCGTGGCCAGCATCTTGGTTACCAGGCCTTCGATGAGCTGGATAATGTCATCCTGCTTGATGAAGGACATCTCGATATCGATCTGGGTAAATTCCGGCTGGCGATCCGCTCTCAAGTCCTCGTCGCGGAAGCAGCGGGCCACCTGGTAATAGCGATCCATGCCGCTGACCATGAGCAACTGCTTGAAGATTTGCGGCGATTGCGGCAGCGCGAAGAACTTGCCGGGGTGGACACGGCTGGGCACCAGGTAATCGCGTGCGCCTTCCGGTGTGGTCTTAATCAAAATCGGGGTTTCAATCTCCAGGAAGCGGTTGTCGTTAAGGAAGTCCCGCACGCCGCGCACGATATCGTGGCGCAGGATGATATTCTTCTGCATGCGGTCGCTGCGCAGGTCGATGTACCGATATTTGAGGCGGATGGACTCGTCCACTTCCTCGGCGTTCTCCGGGAGAAACGGCAGGTTTTTGGCGCGGCTGATAATCTCGACGGATTCCGGGTAGATTTCGATCATCCCGGTTTTGAGGTTGGCGTTGACGGTTTCCTGCGGACGATGGGACAAGACGCCGGTCGCGGCAATCACGTCCTCGCTGCGCAGGGAAGACAGCAAGGGATGGATTTGCGGGTTGCGCTGCGGGTCGGCAACCAGTTGGATGACGCCCGTCCGGTCCCGGACCTCGACGAACACGATGCCGCCCAGGTCGCGATTGACGCTGACCCAGCCGTTTACGGTTACAGTCCGGCTTTCCTGTTGTGCCGTCAATTCGCCGCAATAGTGCGTGCGTTGCGTATAGTGAAGAGAAGGTTGGTTTTCCACTGTCGGGACCCGCGTTTCCGTCATTGTCATCTGTGCCTGTGTTCCTCTTATTATAAAGCGCATTTTAAATTAACCAACGTACAGAGTAAAAAATCAACGTCATTTTCAAATCTTGTTTCTTATTTTAATACTTTGAAAAGTCGCTTCATTTTCTGAGGCATTGTTATGGCACGAAGCCCTTGCGGACACAACGCGCCAACTGGCGGTTGTGTCTGGCTTTGGTCGATGGATGACGTTTTTGCGGTATCTCAAAACGGGGGTTTATACAGCGGTAACCGCTTCGGGTATCGTCAACGGTACCGTGGCTGGGGCGCATGGAGAGGCTGAAGTATCATCTTCACAAAACGAACCCATTTCAGCCGGATCTTCAGGTGTGGCCTGTCTTTCTGGCGGATTTTGCGGGGCCGTTTCATGCACATGTTGGGCTTGGGCCTGCTCAGCCGCTTCGCGCAGTTGCATGGCCCGCTGGTAAACCGCTTGCTGGTGGGCTTGCCATGCGGCCAGTTGCTCCTGCTGGCGCAGGTAGGCGTCTATCTTTGCCCGCTGGGCCTGCAGCCGGTCAAGTTCTTTCTTGGCG
>CALAJO010000127.1 GCA_937922745.1 uncultured cyanobacterium | reverse complement strand
ACGACGATTTCGCCCGCTTCGCCGGGAGGGAGTGGCTGGTTATGTTCGTCCCAGATGGCGACCTCGTTGCCCACGGCAACCCCAATCGAGCCAATCTTGCGACGTGAGGGATCCGGCGGGTTAAAGGTGGAATAACATGTGGTTTCCGAGAGGCCGTACCCCTCATAAATCACGACACCGAACATGGCTTCGAACTGTTTGTGGACTTCAACCGGCAGCGGGGCTGCGCCGCAAATGCCAAATTGAAGCGAGGAAATGTCTTCCGCGGGTTTGCCGTTCGCCAGCAGAATGGACAGGATGGTCGGCACGGTGCTGAAGACATTGACTTTGAAGCGGCTAATGTTCTTCCAAAAGGTGGATGCGCTAAACTTACGATTCAGGACAACACTTGCGCCCGTATATAACGGGGTCATCATCGTCACAATTTCGCCGTTGACATGGAAAAGCGGCAGAATGCACATCATCACCGTTTCCGGCTTTAAACCAAACCAGATGCTAATGTAGTGGGCATCCATCACCAGGTTATGATGGGTGAGCAAGACCCCTTTCGGCTTGCCGGTTGTGCCGGAGGTGTAGATAATCATGGCCTCATCCTGGGGTTTAACACCCATATCCGGGACACTGGCATCATATTGCTGAATGGCTGTTTCGAACTGGAACAACGAAGGCACATTCAGCACCCCTGTCGCTTCCGGGGCATCCTCTACCAGGATGTAATGCTGAATGAGCGGCAGTTCATCGGTGATTTTGCTGACTTCCCCGAGGTATTCCCGGCTGGTGACGAAAACTTTAGCTTCGCAGTTATGAGTAATATACTGAATTTCCGGCCCTTTGAGCAGCGTGTTAATTGGTCCGGCAACAGCCCCGATTTTCATCGCACCCCAGTAGAAATACAGGAATGCAGGAATATTCGGCAGCAAAATTGCGATTTTATCCCCCTTGCCAACGCCCAGGGCCAGCAGCATGTTGGCGGTTCGGGCGGTCATTTCATCAAAGTGCCGGTAGCTGAAGGATTGTTCTTTTTCCGGAAAGTGTAGAAACGGTTTTTCCCCATATTCGCGGGCACGTGACTCAAGCAGGCTTTTCACCGTCCATGGCTGGGTGGGGGGTGCTATACTCATCTCCGTTTGTCCTCTCTCGCAACATCTGTCCAAATACAGCTCTATTTTAAGGAAGCCAAAGCAAAATCTCAATCATGAGGGAAGGGACGGCAGCGCCCCGGAGGACGTGAGCGGCTGGCAGCCAATCTGCTGGAGGTATTTTCGGGAGTTTGTCCATAAAATATGCCAGGAATGCCACAGATCTAACTCTAACGGCTCCTTCTCGGCCAGGAGCAGGGCTTGCTGCAATTGGAAAAATTCGGGATTTTCCAACACTTCACAACGGTATCCGTACTCGCCGCAAGAGATGCAAAAGCAATGCATCGGCTCGATTTGCCGGAAACGATACCGGCTCTCCAAGCGTCGATGGCAACCCTCGCAGCGCAGCACAACCCAGCGGTAAACGATGCCGCGTCCGCAGTCCGGGCAAAAGGTTTTTCCTTCCGTTGCCAGGGCGCGGGCATGGTTGCAACTGAAGACCGCGAATAACAGATTGGCAAACTGTCTTGCTATTGACATGCGCTTGTCCATCTCGGAAGATACTTTGTAACGATTCGAGTTGCATCACACGACAACAGCATGGACCGATCACTCCGCTCAAAAATCTTGTGTGGGCAGTGTAGTGATTTGTTTGGAAATTGCAACCGAAGGTTGATTCTGCAAGGGATGGATGTTATGAGTATCACAAGTAAGCTTTTGGAACCTCCGGTAATGGCTGTGAAGAACCTCGCCTATTTCATCGACCGCCTGAAGTTAAGCCTTCGCAACGATGTGTGTGCGCTTTGCCAGGCCGTGCCGGTGAACCGCCAGAGTGAAATGATTTGCATCGGTTGCGAGAAGCGCATTTTCCTTCGCAACCCCATTCCCAATATTCAGTTGCCGGCCGGTTCGATTTACGCCGCCTGCGAATTCCCTTACAAAATGAAGCGGATGATTTACGGCCTCAAGTTTCGCCAGCAGGAGCAATACAGCTTAATGCTGGCCGAAGTCCTGATCCATTACTGGATGAAGCTGCCGGAATATCGGTTCCGCAACGTGGTGGTGGTTCCTATCCCACCCCATAAGGGCTCTGGCCGCAACCATGTGCCGCAGTTTGCCCGACCTTTCGCCAGCCAGTTTGGAATGGACTTTATGGAAGACGGCCTGATCTGGGTGAAGTCCGTCCAATCCCAGCATGAGCTGTTTAACAAGCGCAAACGCAGGGAAAATATGGATGGCGCATTACAGGTCAATCCCGCGCTGGCCCGGCGGCTAAAGCCGGATACGCATATCGTTGTGATTGACGATATTTTGACAACGGGCTCGACATTGGCAGAGGCGCTGACCGCATTTAATCGTTACCAGCCGGAAAACAGCGTTTCCGGGCTGGCCATCTCGCATGTTCCCTTAGCCTTGAGGCGTGTATAAATGACGACTGCAACCAACCCGCAAACTCATCTGGCAACTGCCCATAAGCAAACCCCGGTGCGTATCGGCCTGCTTGGCCTGGGAACCGTAGGCACCGGCGTGTATAAAATGCTGTCCCGATTTGAGAATGTCACGATTCGCAAGATCGCGGTCAAGGATATCACCAAGCAACGCCAACTCACGGAGATTCCACAGGACATCCTGACGGAATCCGTTGAATCCGTTGTGTCCGATCCGGATATTGATTTAATTGTGGAGGTCATGGGCGGCAAGGAGTTTCCCTATCAGATTATCAAGTCTGCGCTTGCGGCGGGAAAACATGTCGTGACCGCCAACAAGGTGGTTATCGCCAATTACGGCGACGAGCTGTTCCAACTGGCCTCGCAAAATGGGGTAAACCTTCTGTTTGAAGCTGCGGTGGCCGGAGGCATTCCCATTGTGCTGCCGCTGCGCACGTCGCTGGCCGGGAACCGAATCCAGCAGATTGCGGGCATTTTAAACGGGACGACCAATTACATCCTGACCCGAATGGAGCAGGCCGGGCTGGATTTTACCGATGCCTTGAAAGAAGCCCAGCAGATGGGGTTTGCCGAGGCCGACCCGACTGCCGATGTGGAAGGGCATGATGCAGCCTGCAAGATTGCGATTTTAAGCGCCATCTCCTGCCAGAAGCAGGTGGATCAGGCCGCCATCCACACGGAAGGGATTTCGTCCATTGGGGCAATCGATATTGATATGGCCCGCGAGCTGGGCTATGCCATCCGGTTGATTGCGCTTTATAAAGCGGGAGAGGATCAGCGCGTGGATATTCGCGTCCACCCGATGCTTATCCCGGTGTCGCATCCGCTCTCCAAGATTATGTTCGAGAACAACGCCATCTGGGTCAAGGGGGATGCCGTTGGCGACGTCATGTTCTACGGTAAGGGCGCGGGCGAACTGCCAACCGCCAGTGCCGTGGTTGGTGATATCTTTCTGCTGGTGCATGCGCTGCAAAATGGCCAGACCTCACTTGCGGGGCTGCACTTTAACCTGGAGGGCAAGGCCAGCCCGCTACCGATGCATGACACGGTTAACGCCTACTACATTCGACTGGAAACGCAGGATGAAGCGGGCGTCATCGGGCAGCTTGGCAAAGCCTGCGGCGAGCATGGCGTGAGCCTGACTGCCGTGATGCAAAAAGGGATCGACCCGCAAACGCAATCCGCAACCATTGTACTGCTGACCCATGATGTGCAGGAAGCCAACCTTCAGGCCGCCCTCAAGGCAATGCAGGCCCAATCCACAACGAGAAAGATTCACACTGTTCTGCGGGTATTCCAACCATGAGCGGCATTATCCGGCGTTACCGCCCGTTCTTTAATATCGATGACAGCTTCCCGATCGTTACCCTACACGAAGGCAATACGCCGCTCATTCCTGCGCCGGCCGTGGCGAAAGCCACTGGCGTTAGCGGTCTGGAAGTCCATCTGAAGTTTGAAGGCCTTAACCCCACCGGCAGCTTCAAGGATAGGGGGATGACGTTTGCCGTATCCCGCGCGAAACATTTAGGCGCAACCCACCTGATTTGTGCCAGCACGGGCAATACCAGCGCCTCTGCGGCGGCTTACGGCGCCCGCGCCAGTATCGAAACCCTGATTATTTTGCCGCAAGGCAAGGTGGCATTGGGAAAACTCTCCCAGGCCGTGCTGTATGGCGCGAAAATTGTGGAGATCGAAGGCAATTTCGACCAGGCCCTGGATATGGTGCGCATTATCGGCCAGGCCCCCGGGGTTGAAATTGTGAACTCCATTAACCCCTACCGCATCGAAGGGCAGAAAACCGGCGCTTTCGAGGTTTGCGATCAGCTGGGTGGCAAAGCCCCCGATTTTCATTTTATCCCCGTGGGCAACGCCGGTAATATCACGGCCTACTGGCGAGGTTACAAGGAATATCAGCAAGCCGGTAAAATTCCAACTCTACCAAAAATGTTTGGCTACGAAGCGGAAGGTTCCGCGGCCATTGTGCGGGGTCATAAAATTGAAAACCCGGAAACCTTTGCGACCGCTATCCGTATTGGCAACCCTGCCAGTTGGGAACCTGCTGTACAGGCAGCCAGCGAGTCCCAAGGACGTATTGACTCCGTGACGGATGATGAAATCGCTGCGGCATATAAGCTGCTTGCCGGCGCTGAAGGGATATTTTGCGAACCGGCCAGCGCCGCCAGCGTCGCCGGATTAATCAAAGCCAGCCGGCAAGGCCTTGTTCCAGAAAACAGCGTGATCACTTGCGTCCTTACCGGCAACGGCCTGAAGGATCCCGACAGCGCCATCCGCCTGGGTGAAGCCTCCAAAATCACGCTCCCGCCGGAGGCTCCGAAAATTGCGGACTACCTGGGATTAGCCCTAAGCTAGGTTTAACGCTTGTCAGGCAGCTTTAACACTTATTCAATGAAATTCAAAATCATTGCCGTCTTGGAGTACTATTTCTCGTCAGGTTGTTCTGGAATATCAATGAGAGGAAGCTTCTCCGGGAATCGGCCTAGCAGGTTTAGGTTCAGCATGCTTTGTATCGATAAATCAATTACAGGTAGTTTAAAAGCAATAACGTTATTAAAGGCATCTACTACAACATTGAGGATTCTGCCCACTTGAGACAATCCTCTGTTCAAGAGATTGATTGCCCGAGCCATCATCCTAATCTGGGGGTTGGACAGGATCGAATCGTGTATTAGTTGAATGGTTTGATCTTTGGTCTTCTCAAATAATTCAGTCGCAGCCTCGCGAGTTGGTGGATGTATCCCAACCGCTATGACTCCTGCGCCCGCTCCTAACCCTAGCACCGTCGAGAATAACCCTCTGCGAGAGAGGCCAAAGTTAACATGCGAATTTGCAGCCGGATTGTAAGGTTTACTTGCAGTGTGATTAAAAGATAAAGCTTGCATTGTCAAATTGTCCCTTTACACCCACACATCCTCAATCAAAAAGTAAGGCCGAGGTAAATTGCTATCAGGTTAGCAAAATTTTACAAGCTGTTACGAATTGCATTGCCAAGTCGATCCAGGCCTACTAGTAGGAGGAGAATTTGATCGAACGAAGCCAATGGCAGGGCATTATTTCAGCCAAGGCCTTTACCCGCAGCGAATTGCCATATTAAAACTTTATAAGTCTATTGACGTTGGTTGGTGGAGTTGTTATCTTACAGAGTATTCAACCGATTGACCTGCGTCCATAGCTCAGCTGGTAGAGCACTCCCCTTTTAAGGGATAGGTCCTGCGTTCGAATCGCAGTGGACGCATTTTTCCCCTCCATTTAAGGTTGATAAAGACGCACTCACTTGCTGGGTGCATTTTTTTTACGCAATATCTATTTCGGGTGGTTTTAATTTCTTCATCAGCAATACAAGGCGTTCAGCATGCATGTCATTCGCCCCAACATCCGCTTTGGCGATGTTTATCGAGTCGAGTATAAGACTCAACCCGGAACGGAATCAATCACTTCACCAACGCAAATGAGTAAGCAGCAGCGGCGCATAGAACGGGAAAAAGTGAAAGCCGCCAGAGAAATAAAGAAGAAGATTAAGCAAAGCCTCCATAAAGCCTGTCGCTTTTTCACCGCTTCCGATGGGCATCAATATGTTGCTTTCAATGGCCGACGTGGAGATCACTATAATTGGTTTGTAATAGAAATGAGACAAATTACCGAAAAATTCATTCGAGATTCCAAAAGCTTTATGACAGGAGTGCAAGCCAATGCAGTCAGCAATCTGGATTTTGCGATAGAAGATCTTGCAGACCTGATGGCTGGTGAAGTACACGGCATTATTCAAGTTGATGGTTCTGAGATTGTTTTACCTGAAAACCACAAATAAAAAAGTGCCTCTGAATTTTAGAGACACTTGTAATGGGTGATTTTTGGAGAGAGAGGAGGGTTGTTTAGGTTAACCATGTCTTCGGAACGCGGCAAGGATTCTGAATACAGCATTCGGAGGAGATTCCAAACAAAACGGATGTTGCGCGATGCGTTGTATTCAGCTTGCATGATATTTGAGAACGTTAAGATGGATCGGGGCGATAAACCGTGTTGGCCCATCGATCTTCCGGGCGTTCAGCAATAGTGCCGCGTCGTGCTTGCGCATCTGTCCATACCGTACCACCTGGAGAAGCAACCGGTTGTTGAGGGCGTCCCAATATTTCATTCATCCGCTGTTCCCGTGCAAACTCTTGGTGGGATGCGATGGCTTGCTTCATGGTTTCAATCGCTTGTTTTAAAACTTCCTTGATTTGTTCTACCCTACTTTTAACAATCTCATCCAACTGGTAAGGCCCCAATGTGATATGCCGGTTGAGAGGCTCAACCTGGGTTTGAACTGTAAACGCATACTTCCGGTTTTCTTCGGTGCTGCTAATATCCTCGTGCATCTGGATGCTGACGCCATCCTCCTCCGATTGAAACGTATCGCCCAAGGTCGCGTTAACCGAATCCATGACGCTATTACGGAGTGATTTTGGCAACATGTAAATGGAAGTATCATAGTTTAACTTGGCGGCAAAACGAATGTTCATAAGCATAGTCTGTCAATAACTTAGCTCATTAGAAACCGAAACCCGGCGTTAAATCCACCTGAAAATAGACGTGAGAACAATTATTTTACATATCTTCAATCCAGTAGAACGCTTCGATAAAGTTGCTTTTGCCGTTATCTAAAGTTTTATAAATCCCAATTTCAAAATTTTTCTGTCAAATCAGGCAATCTTAATATTATGTTTGTTTTTATTATAATAGTTAAGATTTGCGATGATACCCTCCGACATTGGGTAGACTTGGAGTTTAGGAGAAAAGAAGATGTCAGCACCTTTTATGACAGGTTTTCCACCGCAACAGCAGTTTTTCCTTGTTCCGCCAGGTGGCGGGCCATCTCCCGGCAGCGGATTTCCTCCGCAAGGCATGCCCTTCCCGCCACAAGGATTTCCACAACAAGGTTTTCCATTTCCAATGCAAGGTGGTGGCGGCTTTCCACCCGGCTTTAGCGGCCAGGATCCGTTCTCGATGGGCGGCTTTCCGCAACAAGGCCCACCCGGTGGCGGATTCCCGGCACCGATGATGGGGCCGCAGCAGCGGATTATCCTACAGCCCATTTTTATTCCCGTCCCGGTGCCGCAACAACAACAGCAGCAGCCTCCTGGATTTCCGCCCGGAATGCCCCCAGGCTTGCCTCCCGGATTTCCGCCAGGCCAGCCCCCTCAGGGATTTCCGCAGCAACAGCCGCACGTTGGGTTTGATCCGCAACAAGCCTTGCTGATGGAACACCAGCAACGGTTGCAGCAGATCGCACAGTTCCAGCAGCAGGCATTTATGGCCCAACTTCGCCAGCAACAAGGCCAGCAATTACCACCCATCTTCACACCACCGGGGCATAATCCTCAAGGGCCTTGGCAAACCCCGCCGGGAATGGCAAATCCACCCTCGGTCGGCAATCCCATCTTCAGAGGCATTCCATACCAACCGGGGCAAACCCAGCAGGGCGGCACGCGAATTCCACCGGAATTCCTGCTCCAGGGTTATCGCCAGCCCCAGCCTCAAGCCAATCAGCCCCAGACGAATCCTCAGCCTCCGGCCGGCAATGATGGCAATCCCCAAAATATGCTGATGATGATGACGATGATGCTCCTCCTCACCAGCTTAATGGGGAACAATCAAAATTAAACCAACCAAAGGACACGCCCCAGGTGGCAATCCATAACACGCATAGTTACTGTTAACCCCCATATGTGTTACACAGGGCATGGTGTACCCCATGCCCTCCTTTTTGTTAAGCGCATGCAAATAAAGGGACAAGTGTAACATTTGACTATTATTGAATCCCCGAAATATATTTTTCCATTAATGCCTATGATATGGTTTAAAAACTTCAAACAAGAAAGTAGGAAGAATGCGATTCAGTGGCTTGCATAATCCTGATTCCCAAGGCGGATGCGCATGATTAAGAGCTTGACGGGCTTGCGATTTTACGCGGCCGTATTGGTGTTCATCTCACACTTGTACTTGTTTGGCTATTTTATGGGAATCGAATCGGGCTCAACTTATAACTTCATGGATCAGATGGGGTGGCTAGGCGTCTCACTGTTCTTTGTCCTGAGCGGATTTGTCCTGTATATTAACTATCCGGCTACAACCGACACATTGGATGTCAAACGATTCTATCTGGCCCGTTTTGCGCGAATTTATCCCGTGTTTTTGATTACGGCGCTCATAGCGTTGCCTTTAGAGTTGCTTTCATCTAAAGCCTCCGGCGTTCCGCTCCCCTTATCTTTCCTATCTCAGGTGAGCCTGACCCATTGCCTGTTCGAAGCCACTTGCGGCCGGTTTAACTCGCCAGGATGGTCAATCAGCGTAGAAGCCTTTTTCTATCTGGCCTTTCCGCTCTTATGGCTACTGTTCCGAAACCGGCGCATTTTAAGGCCTTTGTTACTGCTGGGCGTGGTATTTTTAATCATGATTGGCGCGACCAGCCTCTTCAAGGATAATTTTTACGTGCTGTCCACTTTTCCGCCCACCCGCATTGCGGAGTTTCTCACCGGGATGGTGATGGGGCATCTCTACCTTAATTCACAATCCTTTGTAGAGAAGTTGTCTCCTGTAAGCCAATCTGCTTGGTTTAAACCGGTAATCTCGGCATTACTGCTAACGCTGTTCGGCTTGATGTTGTTGCAGCCGGTGTTGCTTACGCCACATCCGGAACTCCATCGCCTGTTCAATTACTATTACCTGTTCCCGGCAGCCGGAATTATCTTTTCATTGGCCCTTCTGGAACGATGCAACGTTACCTGGGGCTTTCTCAACCATCCGCTCGCCCAAAAGGCCGGTGAAATTAGCTATTCATTTTACCTTTTGCACCACCTTATTATGCGGATTGCTTTGCATGGGTTCCGTGTTGCCGGCAATGTCCTGCATCTCCCCGCGAATTGGGTGAATGCCTTTGGCCCAGCCGTGGTGTTTCTGCTGTTTGCAATCAGTCTGGCATCCGCTTATGTGATGTACAGCTATCTGGAAGTCCCGATGCGACGCTGGATTCTGGGCATGGCGGGTGCGCGGCGAAACCCTGCCAAGCGGGATTTGGCAAAGTCCCTTCAGGCAACACCATCATAGCGTTTGGCGTCCTTTTCGTTTCACAATGTAAAATTCGCATTTATTCATCAGCCTGCTTGGCCTAGGATAGAAAAGCAGGCGTTGCAGTAATGGCTAACCAGTGGACAGATGGTAAAGATAAAGGGAAGCGGCCAAGGCGAAGGGCTCAACGGGCTGGCTTCAAGCGACATAATTTATGCCTATGCCGGGAATGACACGGTATTTTCCGGCAGCGGCCACGATGTCGTTATGGGTGGCGACGGATTGGATCGGATTGATGCAGGCAGTGGAAACGACTCCCTATACGGCGAGACAGGGAATGACACGCTGCTTGGCGGCCAGGGAAATGATGTGTTCCAGGAGTTGGGAAACAACGGCTCCGATCTCCTGGCAGGCGGAATAGGTTGGGATACGGTCAGTTACCGGGATGGCATCTCCTATCGGCCCATTCTGTTTCTGCCATTTAGCGGCAGGGTTCAACGGGGAGCGTCCGTTGATCGGCTGATTGAGATAGAGTCCGTCACCGCAACCGCCTCCTCGCAAGATAGGGTAACTGCATCCAACAGCCAGGCAAACCTGGATATCGACTTGACACGAGGGCGTATCATAGGCGAAAAAGCTTGGCAGGTCCGGGATTTCGAGCATGTTATAGGCGGTATAGGCCATGATCAACTGCGTGGGAATGCCGCGGCCAATCGCCTGGTGGGTGGCAGTGGTAACGATACCTTAAACGGCATGGGCGGAGCAGACACCCTGGTTGGCGGCAGTGGCAACGATAGCTATTACAGGGATCATGCCAACGACGTGGTCGTGGAAGGACAAAGCCAAGGGGTCGACACGCTGTATTCCTCACTCAATGAGACATTGCCGACAGCGATTGAGCATCTCGTTCTATTGGGCTCAGCCGCATCCTGGGGCGTCGGGAATGCGAAAGATAACCGGATGATTGGCAATCATGCGAACAATACGCTAGACGGCATGGCCGGCAATGATACGCTCATCGGCGGCCTTGGGGATGATGTGTACTACGTGGACACCATGGACGACCATGTGTTGGAAGCAGATAATGCCGGAACGGATCGCATTTACGCCAGCAACAGCTACACGCTGCCTGCCGGGGCCGAACAACTTTATCTAACGGGTAACGCATTGGTCGCCAACGGTAATAGCTTGGGGAATTTGCTCGTTGGAAACGATCTAGACAACACCCTAAACGGGGCCGCAGGGGCAGATACAATGCGTGGAGGAAAGGGAAACGACTATTATGTTGTTGATAACCCGAATGACAGCGTTGAAGAGAATCTTGAGGAAGGGATCGACACCATTGACACGACCATTAACTTTATATTGCCGATGCACGTGGAGAACCTGCGATTGCTGGAGAACACGTCTGCATTGAACGGTATTGGAAACACACTGGACAATATTATCCTTGGAAACAGTTCGGCAAACACATTAAATGGTGGCTTGGGCTCAGATACAATGGCTGGCGGCAACGGAGACGATCATTACTATGTTGATGACGTACAAGACATTGTTATTGAATATACAAATGAGGGTTATGATACGGTCTTCTCCAGCGTAGATTATGCCCTTCCGCAACAGGTTGAGGCCGCTGTTTTGATAGGTGCGGATAATATATCTCTCTGGGGTGGTTCCGCCGGTGAAAAATTAACCGGAAACCAGGGGAATAACCGTCTTTACGGCAACGACGGCAACGATACCCTGAACGGCTCAGCCGGTAATGACACGCTTTATGGCGGTGCAGGACTCGATTTATACTACTTTGTCAACGATTTTGGGCAGGATAGCGTCCTGGATACGGACACGACCGAACAAGCCTTCCATTTTGAAACTGACTTGCCGTTAACCATCAATCTGGTAAGCCGGATGGCAACGGACGGAACAAATTCCGTTCATTGGAATGGCGGGTATGCGATTCGAGTCGTTGCCGGTAACGGGAATGACCATATCCACGGGAGTGCGGAAGATAATGTGTTATACGGCTCCGGTGGAAATGACACCTTACTTGGACTCAATGGCAATGACACCCTTTACGGCCAGGCCGGAAACGATCTTCTGATAGGGGGTACTGGCGATGACTTTCTGTTTGCCGCCCAAGGTGGCGAGGATACATTGCAAGGCGGATCCGGCGATGATTTCTACCAGCTATCTGAGAGTAACCTGGTTTCGGTTGCCGTTCTTCAGGATTTATCCGGCCTGGACACCCTTCATTTTAACAACTTCGGTAATAACAGCCTTCAAAGCTTTACTGCTTTGGACAGCAATGCCGACGGTGGCCTGGATACTTTAAGATTGACCCTTTATAACGGAAGCACGATCGATATCAGGAATTGCTTCGACAATTCAACATCCGATCCGGATGACTTGCAAGCAGGGCCAGGGTTTATCGAGACTTTTTTCTGGCCCGCCTCAGACAACCTGGCGATTACGGTTACAATAGGCTGGATTCAGTCACTTCTTTAGGCTTGCGGTATTTTACACTCAGTATCAGAATCAGGCTGCCCAATATACTGGCCAGCAGGGAGGCGGATAATATCCCAATCCGGGAAGCTTGGCTCAAGCCCGCATCCTGGAAGGACAGACCGCTGATAAAGAGGGACATGGTAAACCCGATACCGGCAAGGCACCCAAGCCCCAGAAACTGAATCAACCGGGTATCATATGGAAATTGCGCAATGCCAAGCTTAACGGCCATCCAGCAGGCACTCATTATGCCCAGCGGCTTACCCAGCACCAGGCCCGCAATAATGCCCAGCGTTACGGGATGGGCCATATCCATCGCCAGGTTGCTCAGATTAACTGTTACACCCGCATTTGCCAGCGCGAACAAGGGAACGATACCATACACAACCAGGGGATGAAGGTTATCTTCCAGGCGCTGCAAGGGCGATTGGGCATTTCTGCTGATATTTTTTATTGTCAATAATGTGCCGTGATACGACTTCTCTGTTGGGGTGGCGTCTTTAACCGTCTGCACTACTTCCTGCTTTATATTTTCCAGCTTTTTAACGTAGGTGTTGGGATTCATACCGGGGGAAACAGGAATTGCAGCGGCAACAAGCAAGCCTGCCAAGGTCGTGTGGATGCCGGACTGGAGCAGGCAGAGCCATAAAACAAAGCCAATAGCAAGGTAAGCGGATAAGGAATGTATTTTAAGCCTGCTCAGCAATGCCAGCAGAAGAATGGGAAACAGTGCGAGGCCTACAAACAGCCAGTTAATGGCACTGGAGTAAAACAACACAATCACCAGGATTGCCCCAATATCATCCACAATGGCCAGGGCGACCATAAAAACCTTGAGTGAAGTGGAGATGGAGTTGCCGAACAGTGTTAAAAGCCCTACAACAAAAGCAATATCTGTTGCAACGGGTATTCCCCAGCCGGAATTTCCCGCTGTCCCAGGCGGATTAAGCAGGGTAAAAAGAATGGCCGGAACCGCCATACCGCCAATGGCAGCCGCAATAGGCAGCGATGCCCGCTTAAAGGAGGATAGCTCTCCCACCATCACTTCCCGCTTGATTTCCAACCCCATCAGGAGAAAGAACAGGACCATCAGCCCATCGTTAATCCAGAAATGGAGGGATTGCGCATAGGCAAAATCGCCAATCTGTATCCCTGCCGGAAGATGCCAGAGATGATGGTAGGCTTCCGCATAGTAGGAGTTTGCCCAAAACATGGCAAGGATGAGTACAACCAGCAATACGATACCGCCGGAGGCCTCGGTTTGGAAAAACCGCTGAAAGGGGGTTATTGCCCGGCGTACCAGTGAGAAGTTCATTTTATCCATTGTCATTATTTATCGTAAGCTTCTAGTCACTATCTTCGTCAGCGTGTTCTTCCATCTTGCGGCGGGCTTCCCCTTCGGTATCCAGGCCCTCTGTTGTGGATTCCTCGGCTTCATTTTCCGACTCATTATCTGTTGGTGAGGTATTGCAGCCTGGCAATACAAAAATAGCGGTTAATAACAACACCAAAGCCATTCGTTGCAAATGCATCAACATTCGTGTCACCTCTCTCTCTCTTTTTTACGAAGTGTGGCACAAATACGCCACTTTGTATATTGGATTCATCAGCTTTGCGCTGGCTGGCCGGGGAAACGTTTAAGGCCTTTACGCACCGGGAATAATACACGGGGGCACTTCATCCAGCCAAGCGGGAGGATGATCATGAATCACGAAGACTATTTCAACCAGCAACCGTCTAACAATTCCCAATATCCTGATGGATGCGGAGAACCACCGGATACGCCGCCCGAATCCAACCGGCAAAAATATGAGCCCATTGCCCGACAAATGGCCCACAAGCACGGCATTGATGCGGACATGTTTGTTCGCCAGATACAGCAGGAATCCCGGTTTGATCCCAGCGCGAAAAGCCCGGCCGGCGCATGCGGCATTGCCCAGATTATGCCCGGAACAGCCAAGGACTGGCAAGTTGATCCCTGGGATCCCGTTGCCGCGTTAGACGCGGCGGCCCGCGCTATGAAGCGGTATTATGACCAGTTCCACCGTTGGGATTGGGCGCTTGCCGCCTATAATGCCGGGCCCGGCGCCGTCCGAAAATACAACGGCATCCCCCCTTTTTCGGAAACCCGGCACTACGTTAAAACCATTCTGCGCAATTGATTTAAGCCAGAAGTAAATTTAACAATATCCTTACAATCGCTTGTAAAATAAGAGATTCTCATGCAGGCAAACTCTAAAATAAACACTTTATCCGTAGTATCCAGGTTGCCTTATTACTGCTTAAAAACTCATATTTATAGTCTTATTGTTTATATTCTGCTTTATACAGTCTGTCTTGACGGCCTAAGAATCGATTTACTGATGTTTGCCACATTACTTTATCTTATTTTATTTAGTTTTAACCATCTGCTCATGGTTATCGCCTTAGTTTATCTTGCAATAAAGTATCTCTTATCAAATAGGGCTTCGGGGTTTTTTCGGCATGGGCCGCAAATAACAAAAAGGATGCTGCTTACAAGCCTCATTTGTTATGGCATTTTTGGATATATCTGGTTTGCAGTTTACTTATTCTTGAGTTTTGGAGTCGATTAAGAAAGTATTTAAAGAGTGATTCCCAAGGCTTTTTCCATATCACTTACGGCGTCCTGGTAATCGGTTAAGGCCTGGGAATAGTCCAACTGGGATCGAATCAGGGTTTGCATTGCGTTAAAATAAACGCGGCTTTCAACCTCCCCCCGCCGATACCGATCGGCCAGGCCGGTGACCACGGTTTTAGCCTTCGGCAGAATTTCCTTTTCGTACATCTGGGTCTGGTGGCGAGCTTCCTGAAGTTGGGCATAGGCATCCACCACATCCAGGGCAATAGTATTCTCAACCGCTTTTTGCTCCGCAAGCTGAAGCTGCTTGCGGGACAGCGCAGCCTGAATCGGCCCCTGCTGCCGATCGAAAACGGGAAGCTGCATTGAGCCGATAAAAAAGAGGTGAAATTGATCCGGCGGGCCTTTCACGTAATCCGGGCCTGCGGCCAAGGTCAAATCCGGGACGCGTTGCGAACGATAAAGCCGAACCTCCCTATCTGTCACGGCCATCCTTTGCTTCAATATGGCCAATTCAGGGCGGTTTGACTGGGCAATGTCAATCAGGTCATCAATAGGTTGCTGGTGCGCCTGGCTCATATCGACTGCCTCTTCAACGGGTTCATCGTCTTCCAGTATCGGCAGTTTTAGCGCTGCCGGTGAAGAAAGCGCGTAACGGGCTGTAATGGGCCGGTTCATTAACAGGTTGAGCTTTTGCCAAGCTTGCACTATTTGCAGGTCAACATCATGCGCTTGCTCCTTGGCTTGTATCGCCAGGATTTCCGACTGAAGCACCTCGTCCTCGTCCACCTGCCTGCGGCCTGCCCTTTGCCGGGAGGTTTCGGCAATCATCTCGTCGGTATAAACATAATCCGCGTAGAGCTGGCGGCGCAGTTCCAGGTTGTAAAGCCGCGTATAAACGCGCCGCACTTCCGCGCGAACCCGCATTAAGGTTTCGCGAATCTCGGCCTCGGTCACTTGCATTTCCGCCTTGGCCACATCAACCCGCTTTTTACGTTTGCCGCCCAGCTCCAGGGTTTGCTGGACACCCAACCGATACGTCTTTTCCGCAATCCCGTTATCCGAAAACAAAGTGGGATTCTGCCGTGTTCGGGCAGTAATGGTTTCAGCGGCGTTTACATGCAGTTTGGCATGGGCTGCCCGAATCTCCGGGTTTTCCCGCATGGCGGTTTCAATTGCCTCATCAAGGGGAAGCAATGGCGGTTTTGCAGCCGGGCTTAACGGAAATAACGCCATCGCCAAAACCCATCCAGCCAAAAGCCATTTTCCTTTCCACCGGTTCGATATCCGCATTGATTCACCCTACTTGCCTGCCTGCTCGATTGCTATATTACGCAGGAGGCCGCAGATTGTACAGGTGGATTTTAACGCATCCGGCTAATCTGCATTTCCCAGATGTCTTCCTTGCCGGTACATTGGGTATGCACGTTATACCAAACGTTGAGGACAAACAGGTTCCAGATGGGCTGGGCGGACTTTAAACGGCCGCTTTCGTAGGCGGAAACCAGTTTTTTAACGTAGGGCACATTAAACAGGTCGGCGTTATTCAGAAGCTCGCTGTTCAGCAGCGTCGGCTTGATGTCGTCAAACCGGGTAAACAGCCATGTGTCCAAAGGTACTTGTATTTCCGGTCCCACCAAGCGAAACAGGTTTTGCGGCAGGGTTTGTTTCGCATACTGGTGAAGCAACACATTCTTCCGGTTGCCGCGGCGCTTATACCCTTCAGGCAGCCCCAGGCACCATGTCATCAAATGATGGTGAAGGAATGGCGAACGTGCCTCGATGCTGTTCGCCATCATCATCCTGTCCAGCATGTGCAGAGTGCCATGCGGCAATTCATGGTGAAAATCGTCCCATTGCAGGCTCACGTAAGCATCGTAAGCCCCCTTGGAATAGACCTTTAGACGCTTATCCGGAAAACCAGCGCCGGCTTTCAGCAATTTTTGCCGCTGCGCCTGCCCAAAGTTCCGGTACGTATGCCACATGGCCGTGTAATCATTCTGGGTCAACATGGCATGCGTCAACTGGCCCGCTTCCCACCCCAGCAGTTGGGATATTGCGGGGGATAAGACGGGGGCCGCCATCAGCCTTGCCGGAAAGGGCAGCATGGCCGCCTGCTGAAACTGCCGAAACCGCGCAAACTTGGCGTCGCCGCCGAAAAGCGGGTTGGCGCCAATACCCGTTAGCACACCCTTGACGGATTCGCAGGCCTTGCGGGATAGCGCTTCCATCACCAGCATCATCGGGTCGGCAATCGGTTCATCCATAAACCAGAGTAACCTGGGCAACTGGTCGAGATCTTCCGGGCCAATCACGAGATCATAGTGTTTCATGTTCAACGCCTTGGCCACTTGGCGGGCCTGATTGCGGTAATCCTTATCGCCCTTGGCGTAGCGATACCCAACGGTAAAACTGTGGACATGATCTTCCGCCTCGCGGGCCATGGCGGCGGCAACCGTGGTGGATGCCAGGCTGCCGGTGAGCAAAACGCCAAGCGGCATATCACTCGCGCTGAGTTGCTGGCTGACGGCATGCCGAAAGCGCTGGTCAAATTGGGCCAATGCCGCATCCAAGGGTAAGTTGCGGTTTTGCAGGATGTGTTGCGAAACCTCGTCATCGGGAATCCAGGTGGGCAAGACTTCCAGGGATTGATCCTCGATTCGCCAGCGCAGCATGTAGCCGGGCGGCAGCTTGAAGATACCATCAAACATCGTCATGGGCGAAGGAATATAGCCAAGGGCCAGGTAATGCTGCAAGGCCACTTCGTTCAGCCGGGGTTTATCACGCCGGGCCTGGTGGATAGCTTTAAGTTCCGAGGCAAAGGCAATTCCGTAATCATCCATCTCGTAATACATGGGCCTCACACCAATGGGATCGCGCGCCAGGATGAGTTCCTTGCGAATCCCGTTCCAGATGGCCAGGGCATAATCCCCTTCCAGCATCGCAAACATCTCTTCGTCGTAGAGATCGTAGAGCATCATCAGCACTTCCACATCGCTACGGGTGTGAAGCGGGACGCCACGGCTTTCCAGCTTTGCGCGGAGCGCCCGGTAATTATAAATCTCGCCATCGAATGCCAGGATATAAGGCTTCTCCAGGTGGTAAAACGGTTGTGCCCCGCCCCGTGGGTCGATCATGGCATGGCGCTGGTGGCCCATGGCCCCGTAAGGAAACCCCGCCTTTGCCGAGTCGAAAATGCCGCGATGGTAGATGCTGCGGAGCATTTTTTCGATAAGGTTGAGGATATTATCGCCTGAAACCCGTTCCGAGCAGATGATGCCGGCTATTCCTCCCATGTCAGGACGCCACCTTCAGTCTGCCGGATTTAATGTCCTGTTGGACCTGGGTGTAACTCTCCGGTGTGCCGATATCGATGAAGTAGGCGTTGACCGGGTAGGCGTAAAACGCATCCGCAATCAGTTTCGGAAAGATTTCCCGTTCCAGGGAGCATGCCGTGCCGTGTGGAATGCGATCCAGTACTGCCCGATGGAAACAGTAGGTGCCTGCGTTGATATGAAACCCCGCCTTGCCCGGAAAAACCATTTGCTGCGCCTGCTTCTCCAGGAAGGCCTTGATGCGGCGATCTTCGTTAAACAGTACCAACCCGTAACGGCTGGGATCGGCAACCTGGGCGACGGCAAGCGAGGCCTGCGCATCGGCTTGTACGTGGTGCCGGGTGAACTGCCGGTAATCCAGGTCCAGGTACACATCGCCGTTGAGGACTAGAAAATGCTCGGAACGAATGTGTGGTTCAGCGTTCTTGATAGCCCCGGCCGTCCCGAGGAGTTCCTTCTCGAAGACGTAATCAATCTGTAACCCGGGGATGGAAACCGCTTCAAAATAATCCCGAATCTGCTCGGCCAAGTAGCCCAAACAAAGGATGACGCGCCGGACGCCCGCCTGTCGAAGTTGATAGAGTTTATAGGTTAAAAAGGGCAGATCGTTAACCGACGCCAGGCACTTGGGTGTTCCATCCACCACCGTTCTCAGGCGGGTTCCCAATCCCCCGGCCAGGATTACGGCATCCATGGTTTCCATCATCTGCGGCAGGTTCCTACACGGTTTTCTCTTTTCTTTTTATCGGCCCAAGCAGCCAAAACTTGATCCGCTGTTTACGGGATCCCGATCTCCCCCGAATCGCGTAAATTATATCCATTAGAGACAAACGCCGGGTCAGGTTTCAAATTGATGGGCCGAATTCATCATCAATGGATAGGATGGCTATTGTGCCTGGCGGTTGCGCCTGGCACTTCTAGCTTGGTCGCCGCCTCTTCCGAACCGCCTCTTCCATCGCCACCGGGGGAAGAGATTAGGGCGCATACGCACATCCGCTCCGGTGTGGCTTTTGATGAGACGGCTTACCGCATCAAGCCGGGGGATAAGTTGTCGGTTGTTCTTGTAAAAAGCGACTTCAAGGGCCTCTACCCGGAGCCGGCCGATATCCTGGAAGATACCTACACGGACTTTCCGCGGGAGATTGAGGTGTTGACGGACAATACAATCCACCTGCCATTATTCGGCCCTGTGGATATTGCCGGAAAGCCCCTGGCGGAAGTTAATGCGGCGCTGAATGAGGAAATAGCGAAGTACTACCGTTTCGCGAGAATTTTTTTATCGGTGGCCTCCGCTGCGCCGGATGAAATCTTGGTATTGGGCAGCGTGGGAAAGCCGGGCTATATCGCCATGCCCGCCGGCAGTACACTGGGCCAGCTTTTGCGGGAGGCCAACGGGTCGGCGGAAACCGGCTCAATCCAAATCCGCCATCACGGAGCAGATGGCGGACAACAGGAAATAACAGGGACGAATCCTCCCCTGACCACCGTGCTGAGGCACGGGGACACCGTAATTGTATATCCACCCGTCAGGCCGGTTGATGAAAAAGCCGAAACCGATACCGTTTTGCCCGACAGGATGAAGTAAACTCTTAAGCGAAGCTGACCGTGCGGTTAACCCCTGCGCCGCCAAAGCCTAGCGCATTGTTAATGGTATTGTGGAGCTGGAAGCGGGCCTGTTCCATTTGCCCGAGCTGTTGCTCGGCCGCCTGGTACTGGGCCTGGATTTCCTGCAATTGGGGCGCGCCCGGAGGCAGTTGCACGGCAAACGCGTTGAGTTGATCCTGGAAGTCGAGAATCTGGTTCTGCTGATCGAATATCATCCGTCGATTGCGCTCCAGATCGAACAACTGGCTGACTTGGGGTGATGCCGGGTTGACCGTCTGCGCCAACTGATCGAAGTTAATCCGGTAATCCAACTCCTGGTTAAGGGACTGGTAGCGGTTGACCTTGCGATCCATATTAAACTGCAGCACCTGCTGGGTAAACTGGTTTTGCGCCAAGCGCAATGCCCCGTTGGAATAAACGGCCGAAAGACCAACCTGGTTTATTTTACCGACGAGACCACCGTACGGATGGTTGAGAACCTGTGGATCTGCATTGCCGGATACACTTCCGTCCAGAAAGCCGTTATCGCCAATATCAAGGGCAAACACATTTGTTCCATCCAGTTGGGCGTTATCTCTAAAATCATTGTCTACCACTCCCATTAGTTCTGCTTCGCGTAAGATACCCGCTTTGGGGTGAATTGGCTGTAGCTGGTTGCCAAAAGTGGGGATTCCGGGGGTGAAAAAGCCCATAGGCTCGTTCTCCTAATAACTCTTCAAATCTCTTCTTACTAAAATAAAAACAAATATATCCTTTCGATTGCCTTCCAGAGTATTAATAGATTGTTAAGAACCCTTGCTCTCTCAATAAGACTGATCTGTCTGGCATATAACGATATTGTATGCGGAAAAGGTTAGACAGCGGGCAGTATCAGAAAAGGGTAAACCACTTAAAGCTCATCAAGGAGCGGACTCTAATGAAATAGTTATTTTTAAAGAAGGCAATTGAAGAATAATATTTGTTTTTATTAATAAAAGATTAATAATTCCGCACTGATTAAATTGGGAGAAGGTATGAGCAGCAGTATCAATGGAAGCATTCCATATCGCCATAACAACGTTTATGTTTCCTCGCCCGGGGACTGGCACCATATTCTTGCAGATCGGCATCCCTACAAGCCTTTTTCGCTAGGCCCGGAGTATGTGGGCAAAACATTAGTCTCCCACGACGGCTCAAACAGAACCACGAACATGTCTTCCGGCAGTTATTATGATCACATTGCCCGCGACAATTATGCGTCTAGCGTCTTATTCGAAGGCCAGTTCAATGATATCATCCGCTTTGGCCTGGATAATGACCGCCTGGCTTATAACCAGTTTGATGTGAAAATAAATGCCGGCTTGGGCGATGATGTGTTTAACGTTGACAGCTTCGCGCAGGGTGAAATATCCAACCATACATATATTTTGGATGGTGGGGAAGGGAAGAACACAGCAAATGTCAACGGCCAGTTTAAATTAGCCGGCAACCTGGATGGGACCATTTCACTGGTTGACCAGGCACGGAACAACCGCATTGAGCTAAGCAATGTGCAAACGGTCTTCCTCAACGGCAAGGAGATTGTTCCGCGTGGTTGGGGTGACCCGCATCCGCTACCGCCTGGAGATCCGGAGTACCCACCGCCATTACCGGGGCCAGTCCCAGAGCCGCATCCCAGCCCAGAGCCAGAGCCAGGCCCGAAACCACCCAAGGAACCCATACCCAAGCCGCCGCAGCCACCACCACCTGGGATTCCACCGGAATTACCGCCAGAAGCCTATTTGAATTCCGGACAGGTTGCGACCAATTTTCTCCTCAATAATTTTGAGAAACTGGATCTCGATAAAAGCGGTTTTTTGAACGATAGGGAAATTAGACAGGCCCGCACGGCTTATAACGAAAGCTTTGGGAACCGGCTTGGCAGACCCCTGGCAGACTTTGAAGGCATTGCCGCAAAAAACCATGAACTGATATTTGCGAGTGCTTATGATCCTGGCAGAGGCGCCTGGTTTGGCCTTTCTACGGCTGATTTGAAAAGCATGAAGTCCGAATTGGATAATGGAAAAGATCTGTACAAACTGGCCGATGAATCACGCAACAAAGGCGCAGGTCTCATGGGCTGGGATAATCTCGCGCCGGAGTTCGAGCGTTATGTTGGCGAGGAGCGCACGCGGCAGGCCTTGGGTTGGCTTGGTGACGAGGAAAACTTCACCCGGCTCAACACTAAGGGAACCACGCTGAGTGAAGCGGAAATCCGGGCCGCATTTACGGAGAGTTCCGATATGGCGGGAGCCCTAGGTAGCATTGCTGACCGCGTGGATACCTTTATATTTGCGACTCCCACCGATCCGGGCGCAGGTGGCTGGTGGGGCCTGAGCCGTGGCGATTTGAACAATCTCCGGTCCAGGGTGTCACACCGCCACAGCGTGGATCACATTGCGTTCGATATCCGCCAGGAAGTCTCCAAGGCCCGTGGCATCGGCGTAAACCCGGAAGATATTAAAGCATATGTGGAGCAGAACCGCGCCTATGCGTGGAACAAAGAATAATACGCCAACATTACAAATATCAATCTCCGGCCGAATGGAATCCAT
>CALAJO010000126.1 GCA_937922745.1 uncultured cyanobacterium | reverse complement strand
TCTTAAGGCCTAATTATTAAGGTAGGTAAGGTACCGGGGATTGGGAAAATGGGGATTCGGAAGCCCCTTCTTCCCGAAGGGGCAATAGCTTTTTACAAAAACGACAGGGGCCAAAAGGCAGGGCCCTTTTAGAAGGTAGCGATTATTACTGGCCGCGGCCGATTTCGATGGCTTTGTTGGCCATGGACTTGACGATACCGAAGACGGAAAGGTTGGCTTCGTAAACTTTGGCGGCCACGGTGGCATCCGCAATATCGGTGAGGATGTTGACGTTGGACATGGTGACGTAACCGTCCTTGTCGGCCTGGGGGTGGCCAGGCTCGTAGATGCGCTTGCCGGGCGTCGGGTCGCCTACGTTGCCCTCGAACACCACGCCGCTGTTGTTCATGCTGAGGCCGGTGTGGAAGATGCCGCTGCGCATATCGGCCAGCACGCCATGGAAGGAAACGGCGTTGGATTCCGAAATGACCGGGATTTTTCGGACATAATACGGGGTGCCCACGTTGGCGACATTGGCGCTGTGCGCCTGGATGCGAAGCGAACTGGCCTCGATTCCCTGGGCGGCAATATCGAAGGAATTGCTGAGCGTCATCGGTGATTACCTCCCTATCTGTGTTGCGCGGCGCAGGTTCCCGAAGACCGTGGAAATCCTGCGAGTGACCATGCTGTAGTTCAGAAAGACCTTTTGCATATCCACCATCTCTTCGGCCAGCTCAACCGGTTTACCGGTGCTTTGCGCAAAGGTGGAGTTTGCCATGGAGCCCATTTTCATGGACAGTTCGGTTTCGAACGGGTTGTTCAGCGTGCCCAGCACATCGGTAAAGTTATACTGCTGGCGATGGTAGTTGGGCGTATGGCTGTTGGCGATGTTGTTGGAGATGACCTTCTGGTGCTGGCTCAGGCCTTCTATCATGCCGCCGATTTTGTCGATGCCGTCATACATATGCATGGGCGTTATCCTCTATCCGTTAAATTACTGTCTCAGCTGGACTGCTTCCCGGTAGACCTCGTCCACCGCTTTGACCACGCGCAGGTTGGAGATGACGCCGGCGTTCATCCGCAGCACGTCTTCCACGGCGTAGTGGATGTTGACATTGCTATGCTCCAGGTAACCCTGCTGGATCAGCTTGTGATCCTCAATCTTGACGGGTTTGCCGGATTCCGGGGACTCTGCCAGCAGGTTTTCGCCCAACTGTTTCAGCCCCTCCGGGTTGGGGAAGTTCACCACGGTCAGCTTGCCAATGGTTTCCGGGGGCTTCCCGTTTTCCAGGTGAACCTGGACGGTGCCGTCCTTCTGCACGATAAAATTCTTATAATTGGCCGGCACCTGGATGCCGGAGCCCACGAGGTCGCCGTGATTCGTAATCAGGTAGCCTTCGGCGTTTTTGGCCAGGCTGCCGTTACGGGTATAAGCCGTGGTGCCGTCCGGGCGAGTGACCTGGAAGAAGCCCGCGCCGTCAAGCGCCAGATCCAGATCGCGCTTGGTCATAATATTGGCGCCGGGAGCATAGTCCACACGCTTGACCATATCGACGTTGCCATCCGGCCGCAGGTATTGCTCGAATCGCTGGGTTTTATAGCCCCAGTTGCCGTAGTTCCCAATGTTCTGGGAAACCAGGTCGAGTATCTGGAAGTTTTTGGTACTCTGGTCGGCGGCAAGAACCATCATTTGGTCCAGCATCGGATGTGTCTCCTTTGTTGCTTGTACCCTGTGCCAGGGATTGCTTGAGCGCGTTGATACCAGTTTTGGGGTAGGTAAAAAGGAGTTTGATGAGGGAAGGTACCTTTTTGAGTAAGACCCTTTTTACCGAAGGGGTGAAACCCCTTAGAAATGTGATGAACGTTACTGGGCGCGGCCCATTTCTTGGATGAGCCGGCTGAGGACTTGGCTGTGGGTAAGGAACATTTGTCGGTTGGCCTGGAAGTTACGTTTTGGGCCCACAATGGCGACGAATTCCTCGTGGAGGAAGACGTTGGAAGCTTCGATGTGGCCCTGGCGAACGTCCACTTCATCGGTTAGCGAGCCGTCTTCGGAGGCGATGCCGATTTGGCCGACGACCTGGGTGGTTTTGGCCAGCGGGTTCAGGACTTCGATGACGCCTTCGGGATTGATGCGGATGTTCTCCAGCTTGTCGGGGATAACGGGGAAGCGGATGGGCTTGCCTTCCCTGGAGAGGATGGGCAGGTTATCGGTGGACATCAGCGTGCCGGTTTTGTCCAGGCGCATGCGCCCGTCGCGGGTCAGCTCGATGCGCCCGTCGGCCTGGAGTTTTTGGAAGTAGCCCTTGGTGTTGAGCGCTAAGTCCAACGGGCGAAGGGTGTTGTAAATCCGCCCGACGCTGGTGTCGTTCACGGTGTCGACGGCTTTCATGCCCATGTGTTCCGCAAAGCTGGTGGTTACCGGCACCTTTCGCTGGTAGCCGGGTACGTCGGCATAGGCGATGTTATCGGTGTAATAGCTCATCAGGTGGATCTGCTGGCTCATGCCGCGGACGGCGATCGCCATGGGATCCTCGTGGTACGTAATGCGCCCTGAAAGTGTCATAGCTGTCTTCTCTTGCTTCTCGTCGTTTTAGGCGTCATCGGGCGGGATGCCATGGGGCATCCACCCGAGTTCGCCAGGATATTGTGTGGATTTTTAGGTGAATTACGGGGTGTTTCGAGAAAGTTGTTACAATCTTTAACAGCTGGGCTTCATGGATGGAAAAATCATCTTTTTGCAGGAGGGGTGTGGAGTTAGTCAGGTTAGTTTGCAGTGATAGTTGGTTGCGCAAGGGGCCGTTCCCTCCCCTTGCATCCCCTCCCTGTTTCTATCCTTGGCCTCGCTTGCCGCTGTGCAGCTGCGCTCGGCCGGTTATTCATTCCTAAGTTTGCTTTAATGCAGAGGCTTTGGGACTTGTGGTTGTGGTTTGGCTGGTCTGTTTACAGTGTTGGCTGGTTGGTGCGGGGCCGTTCTTGCCCGCTCTGCTAATCGCAGAAACGGGAGCCCTAAGAGTTT
>CALAJO010000125.1 GCA_937922745.1 uncultured cyanobacterium | reverse complement strand
GGTTGAGCGTGCTTTTGCCTGGTTGGGCTGGTTCAAGCGTTTGGAGATACGATTAGAAAACTATGTGAGCCGTTACAAAGCCTTCTGGCAACTCGCTTGCATTCGCATCCTGCTCAAATACTTACCGGACTAGTTCTATATTTTTATTTTTTAGAGCTTCTTCAAGCATATTAGCTAAATTAATGGTGCTAATATATTCAATGTCATCATCACTCAATGATTTTGGCTCATCTCCGTTTTCCTCATATTCGTTAGCACTTTGCCATATATGATATAGTTTTTCATTACCAGACTTCACACGTTCATGTGGCCCTTCAAGAAGTTTTTTTTGAAATCCTTCTTTAGTAAGAATTTTAGTTTTTGTAGACTGTAATGTAAGTCCATGCTGATTGTACAGCCATTCGGCAATGAAGAACAAAGAATATCGAGCTTCATCCCAATTTTTACAAAAGAAAGTATAATCATCTACCCATCTTACAAAATTCAAATTTGCATGCAGTAAGGCAGCGTCTACGTCAATTAATACTGCTTCAGCTAAAATACGTGAAGCATATGGCCCAATAGGTAAACCATAACTAGTTCCTCTACCAAATGTTGGTAATATTTTATTAATTAATATTTGTGCAGCGCGTTTGGAACGTTCATCATCAGTTATAGATAGTATAGCATTTTCTAATCGATGTAAGTATATTCTAGGATAAAAGTCAGCAATATCTGTAACTGCAACAAAATCATTTTTCTTTTGAGAAGATTTAGTTTTTAATTCATTAAGATATTTTTGATACATCTCGTCAGATTGGTATAATTGATCTTTAATTGTAGGATTTGAACGAAAAGAATAAACTCTTCTTGCGGACTTTGGGATTCTTGCCTTCTCAATATCATTTTTAAAAATAAGTGTCAAAGCTGTATAAATGATTAAATCCTGAGGATGTAGGAGAGTTACAGCTCGTAAACTATACCGGGACTTAGGGGCAAAAATTCTCATTGGTGTATAAGGCTTATAAATATCTAAATCTTCCGTAGATAATTCAAGCCTGAATTTTTCCCAATTCTCTTTTACAATCTGCCATTCTTTAGGCTGAGGTATGAGCGTACTATAACCATGATGCTCTATAGCGTTAAAAGCTAGTTGTAATTCATTTTCAGTAAGTTTAAACATAACCAATTATTCGTATATTATAATTATCCAGTATAACAAAATCAATTAATAAAAGAATGAAAAGTAACCAGAAGCACATTTTATTTTTGACGTTGGGATGGTTTGGCATTCAGATGGCGATGGCGCTGGATGCGACACAATTCCAGGTGATGCTGGATGAAAAGCTGCATGATGCCTTTTTAATTGCCGCGGTGCTATCGCTGGGGCCGATTGCCGGAATTGTGGTTCAGCCGGTTATTGGGTTGTACGGGGATATGTGGCAACAGCATGGCATTTCCCGGCAAAAGCTCATTCGGATAAGCTTGTTTCTGGCTATCCTCAGCACCCTTGCGTTAACGCTGCCCATGCAAACCTGGCCGATGATTGCGATGATGGGCGTGTTTTATTTCACCTTCAACATCCTCATGGTTACTTATCGGGCGGTGGTGACTCAAACAGCGGGTCGGCGGGCGCTGATGGACAACAAGGGACTCATCAGTGGGTTTACGGCCCTATTCTCTGGGGCGGGGAGCTTTAGCATGTTCGTGTTGTGCAGCTTGCTCAGTCAATCCCCTTATCCCTTCTGGATTGGCGCTGCGTTGCTGCTGGGCACGTTTATCCTCTTCTTTCAGTATGCGCCCAAGGCAAAAGGCCAGCCTGGGTCGGAGGATGACATGAAAGCCAACACGGCCCTGTTCAAGCCATGGAATTTGTTGTTCTATGCCATTCCCTTGTTGGGGTATGTGCCGGGCATGGCCGCGCGAATCTACAGCAAGCCGGAACACAAAGCAATCTTCAGGTTGTTTTGTGTCGTCTTTTTCTCCTGGATTGGGATTAAGGCCCTGCGGGACTTCTTTGTCCTCTACGTTATCAAGGAGCTGGCGCTGGATTATTCTGCGGCGAATCAGCTTCTTGCGCTGCTTACGCTGGTAATGGTGGGCGCTGCGGTGCCCCTGGGCACACTGGCGGACAGAATGGAAAACCGCCTTTTATATCGATATGCTTTGCTCTTTTTTGCCATCGTGTGTTTTGCCGCGTATGCCCTGGTGAATGATTTTGCCAGTGCCGCGGTGATGAGCATTCTGCTGGGCGTGAGCTTCGCCGGGATGATTGTCTTTCCGCTTTCGCTGCTGTTTAAACTCTGCCCAGCCCAAAGCGAGGGCACGTATGCAGGGCTTTACAACCTGTTTTTATCGGTGCCGCAGTTGTATGGCCTCTACCTGACCGGATGGCTGATTGAGCAGAATAACGATTACCGGGTGATTATGCCTGTTGCCGGGGTTGCGGTGCTGATGGCCTTTGGCGCGTCCTTCCTGATGACCCGGGAGGAAGGCAAGCCTTCAGTACCTCCGCCTACGCAAATGAGTCTTGCCGAACGGGTTTGATTCAGGTTTCAGATGCAAGCGCCAGCCGAACCTCATACAGACCTGGCTGATCGGGAACATCATCGAACCTGAACCCGTGTCGTCGTCCCAGGGCCGCCATGGTTTCGTTGGCGCGGTTAAAAAACCCGCAAATTACATTAATTCGCTCCTGCCGGGCCAATTGGATAATCCGCTCCATCAGCAGGTTCCCTAACCCAAGCCCCTGGCAGCGATCCGTGACCAGGATTTTAAACACGGCTTCGTGGCTGAGCCCTGACAATCGGCTGAGCCGCACGACCCCATAAATCCGGGTATTGGCCTCGTTCATCGCAACCAGGGCGATCTCTCGGGCGTAGTCGTTAAAGCAAATGCGCGAAAGGCGCTCGTGGTTGGTGCGCTCCTCCAGTTTAAACTCCGCCTCGTACCGCTTAAAGATGGTTTCCTCGGAAAGCTCCCGGTGGAACTGCCGCATCAAGGGTTCATCTTCAGGCCGAATGGGGCGAATTTGGATGGTCTCCCCATTCTTGAGCGTGCCGCTGGAAATATACTGCATCGGATACGGACGAATCGCCGGAACCGGGATATCCCGCAAATGGGTTTGTTTTTCATATAACACCACACGCGCATCCAGCGCCAAAAAAGTATCGGCGGAGACCAGCAGCGGATTAATCTCAATCTCCTTGATCCAGGGCTGCTCCGCCACAATCTGGCTAAACTGGACAACAAGCTCGGCCAGTGCATCCACATCCACCCCGGCTTGCCCTCGAACCCCTTGCAGGATGTGATGAACCTGGGTTTGCTCCATCATCCTGCGGGCCAATGTGGTATTCAGCGGTGGAAGCCCAAGCGCCTTATCCTTGTAAACTTCCACATACTTGCCCCCGGAGCCGAAGAGGATCACCGGCCCGAATTGCGGATCGGCGCTGGAACCCAGGATGAGTTCCGTCCCAGACAACTCCGCCATTGGTTGCACCGTAACACCCTGAAAATCCGACGCATGGGCTTTTTGCTGGACGCCATCGTAAATTGCCTGGAAGGCGGCCCGGACGCTGTCGGCATTTTTAAGGTTAAGCTGAACCCCGCCAATATCGGTTTTGTGAGTAATGGTGTAGGAATGCAGCTTCAACACCACGGGATAGCCGATACGATCCGCAAGGGCAACCGCCTCCGCTTCCGAAATCGCTAGATGGGTTTCCACGGTGGGGATTTGATAAAGCTGCAACAACTGCTTCGACTCCCATTCCGTCAGCAATGTCCGATTCGACTCGCGAATACGGTCGACGAGACGGGTCGCTTCTTCGCGCTGCTGAACGTCATTGTCCACCCCGTTATTCTTGCGGGTCGGAGTTTCATACAGCGCGGCCAGGTTCTCCGCATATTGCCACATCAAGGCAAATGTCCCGGTCGCGTCATCCGGGTAGGCATAGGTTGGGATATTCGCCTGGTTCAGGAGCCGCTCGCCCGGATGGACATGGGTGCCGCCCATCCAACTGGCAAGCACTGGAACATTGGCACCGGCAAGGGCAGGCGTCAGCGCCTCTGCGGTTTGGGTCGGCTCGGTCATTGCCTGTGGCGTGAGAATAACCAGTAACCCATCCGTATGGGGATCCTGGAGCAGGACTTCCGCGGCCTGGGCATAGCGGGCCGGATCGGCGTCCCCTAGGATATCAACCGGGTTGGTATGGCTCCATGGCCCTGGGAGAAATGCATTCAGCTTTTCGATTGTCGCAGGCGCCAGGTCAGCGAGTTGCCCACCGGAGCGGATCAGGCTATCGGTTGCAATCACGCCGGGCCCGCCTGCGTTGGTCAGGATCGTCAGGCATCTCCCCTTTGGCCGGGGCTGCTTGCCGAGAACTTCCGCCATGCCGAACAGATCGCCAATGGTGTTGACCCGCAGCACGCCCGCCCGCCTGAAAGCGGCATCCAACACCTCATCGCTGCCGGAAAGCGAGCCGGTATGGGAGGCTGCCGCCTTGGCCGCCTCTTCCGAACGGCCGGGCTTGATGACAATAATGGGCTTAATCAGGGAAATTTCGCGCGCGGCAGACATAAACGACCGCGCATTCCCGATGGATTCCATATAAATCAGGATGCTGTCCGTATCCGGGTCATCTCCCAGGTAGTAAATCAAGTCGCCCCAATCCACATCCAGCATGGAGCCGATGGAAATAAACTTGCTGAAGCCGACGTTCTGCCCCAGGCTCCAGTCCAGCACGGCAGTACACAGCGCCCCGCTTTGGCTGATAAACCCGATGCGCCCCGGCTTGGCGATGGTTGCGGCAAACGTGGCGTTCAGACCCGTGGTCGCATTCATCACGCCCAGGCAGTTCGGGCCGATAATCCGAAGGTTATGCTCCCGTGACAGGGTCAGAATCTCCTGTTCATAACGCTCCCCTTGCGGGCCGGTTTCCTTGAAGCCTGCGGAAATAATGATGACGGTTTTGACATGGGCATCTGCACATTGCTGGATAACCCTGGGAACCGTTGAGGCGGGCGTTACGACAACAGCCAGGTCAATCGCGGCCGGAATATCCTGGATATCCGTATAGGCTTTAATACCCAACACATTATCCCGTTTCGGATTGACAGGATAAATCGTGCCGCCAAACGGGCTGCTCATCAGGTTCCACAGGATGGTTCTTCCAACACTACCGGGCTTGTCCGTCGCGCCGATAACGGCGATGGACTGCGGTTTGAAAAAGGCATCCAATGGTTTGCGTTCAGACACCAGAATGTTATGCGAAGGATCCAGTTTATCCAGGACAGCCATGCGTACTTCTCCTCTTAAGAAAAAAGACGGGAACCGTGATCGATAGTTTAATGGTCAAACAGCCGGATCGATCATGTCAATTCATAAATCGGCTTAATACGTGTAATTGGAGCTATAACGCCCACTTGGGCTTTAACAGGCAATTTATTTTATGCCCGGATTTCATTTAAGTACTCGCTTTGATTTTCAACACGTTTCAGAGAGGAAAAAAACAATGTTATCCGTTGGTGGCATCGGACGGGTTAATGCAACTCAAAAAGTAAGCGCATCTCACTCAAAACTTAAATTTTCCGCCATTGAACCCGGAAAATTTGAAGCGGAGCGCGCTCGTGTCGCATCCAATACCGGCAAGGTGGAGGAGCAGTTAAAACGGCTGTCCAGAGCAAAACCCAAGGTCAAAGATGTAACAACCCAAATAACGGACGGCAGTGTGACCGTAACGTTTCAATTAAAATACAGATTACACGGCAGCTATCAACTACAATACAAACAGGGCAGCCAAGGCATTGAGTATGAGCTGACAAAAAGAAACCCGCTTTTTATTGCGTTGGCTTCCCGAATCCCCAAAGGCCAACATCTGATCCAGATTGTGGATAGGATTCATTATCAGGCTGTCAACGAGAGGATGGCTGTTCCCGTTATTACCGTAACTAACGGATTTAACAGCATGAAAGTGTCCAAGCACCTGCTTTCTAGCATGAAAGCTCCGCTTGATCAGGCGACGCGGGTTGCTCCCCAGTTTATTGAACAAGCCTTGCGATACTTTTCCAATATCCATCGAAGCGCAATTGAAGCATGTCCGCCTGATATTGCCCTGCGTGTACAAAGTGCCGTCCCGTTGCCCTCTGCCCAGCAAAAGAAAGACATTGCCAGCTACGTGGAGCAAGTGATGAGCGGTAATTTTAATTATCTCATCAAGCTTAAGGATCGAGCGGATCACATCTATTTTCTGCGGGATTATTTGGATGGTAATCGGTTTAAGCCAGAAAACCGGTTTAAGCTGGTGGTGAAACAAACCCAGGATTACAAGGAATATCACCTGCAACAAGTGGCTGCTGAGGGTAAAGCGCTGGAAGGGAATGCAGGGTTTGAAGTTGAAGTGCGGGAAAGTAAATCCCGACCACTTATTGTTTTCAGGCTGCCCGGTAGTAATCAGCATTACTATGTTTTTTCCTGGGATGAGTTGAAGATTGACGGCGAAGCCCAGGACTGGAAGTTTGCCCATAAAATTAAAAAACAAATCTATCGGATTGAGCGGCAGGCAGTGGCCTTGGAAGAGAAATTGATCAGAGAAGGAAAGCTGGCCTCATATGAATAAATTTTATTTCTTGATCGCCAGGTCAACGAGAGGTTTTAAGTCTTCCGCATTGGTTTTTCTGCCGGTTTGCTTCATAGCTTGCCAGTGTGAAAGCATAATGGCTTTAGCAGCAACTTTTGTTTGCCGTGCTTCCGACGGGTTGAGTACTTTGACGGCCGCCAGTCCTGCTGTGCAGCCGTGTTGCAATGCCTTTATCCACGGCTGGATCTCTTCCTTCAGTTTGAAGTTTTGAATCCGCTCCTGGGCTTGTGCGCAGGCCTGATTTAATTGCCATAACCGATAAGACAAAGCGTCGAAGGCTTGTTGAACCTGCTGTGCCTGGCCTGCGCTGTGGGCTTGGAGAGCGATCTGCGTCAAATGTCCAAGTTCCGATTGCTTGGGCTTCTGTGCCGACAATTCCGTGTTTTGGATAATAGGGACTAAGGATTCGCTGGTTCCTGGCCCGGCCACTTCTTCGATGGCTTTTGCCAGAGAAACATTAGGTTGATATCGTGCTGGACCCGACAGGTAATCCCCAATGGTTGCCAATGGGATTTTAGAGCTTTCAGGCAGGTTCATTGCATTGGCGAAAAGCCCCTTCACCCCTTGATACAGATCGGGACTCCGCCCTCTTAACGCGCCCATATGCAACTCCGGCTGCATATGAAGATCGTTGACCGGGTAATTGTCCCAGATAAGGGGTTTCCGCCGAATATCTTTTGCAAAGGCGTCTGCATCAGCCCGATTGATGCTGGGTGAGCAAGTTTCCGGCCCGGTGTAATAAATATCGATTTCCGGATCCAGCCCTGTGCCTAAATCCCGAATGTATTGGCTAAACGGGGCGCGTCCATGATAATCCGTCGGGCAAACGGCCAGTTTAATAGATGGATCCAATTGCTTTAGCCAGCGAAACACCCGGTTTGAGAAATCGACATGCGCCGCGGCATAACGATTGCGGTAACGCACCCGATCGGATGCATCCTTGATATCGCCGTCCATATCATCGTACAGCAGGCTGAACGAGCGCACGCCCATATCGTAAAAAACTTTCAGCTTCTGCGTAATTACATCAAAATCACGTTGGGCGCCATATTGAAAAGGAATTTGGGAAAGCGCTGTGCGGCTGACCAATTGGATCATTTTTTCTCGCAGGAATTTCATCGGGAAACTGCGTGGCAGCCGGAGCGCCAAGGCCTTTAATGGATTCCGCGGCATGCCGCAAGTTAGCGCATAGTTAAACGTAATGCCATTGGCCTGGGCGGTTTTTATGTTTTGTTGCAGTCCGGCCAGCTCCTTGGCCGTATAAGGCTCCCACCACCGATCCCGCTGCTTGTGATCAATCTTGGGCGCGTATATGTATGTATTGAAATGATGCCTGGAAATAAACCGGATGAGGTCATCCCGCTCTTCGGGGGTGTAATTTTTTCCATAAAATCCTTCCAGCATGCCCCGCATTTGAAAGAAGTCCCTCTGGACGGATCCAAATAACGGCGCAAGATTCGGAATATTGCGATTCGCTTTGTTAATTGTGGTGCATTCAGCCTGCTGAGAACTGGCAACGAAATTTTGGGTTCTTCTGGAAAACTGCCCACTTCCCCCAGTATGAACGCTACCAGTGGATTCGATGGCGTGCATCGATGTCACCCCTTCCCTAAGTTGTGAATTCTTAAATAGCAAAACCAATTAATAAACGCAAGCAGAAGCCTGCGAAAGATTAACCGCCGTTGGCCACATTAAACAGGAATTGCCGAACCAGGATAAACAACCAGGTGCCGATGAAGAACAGGGGCACAAAGTTGGGCCCCAGGGATGCCAGCGATCGCATCATCATATTGGCCTGCAAGGGCGGGAAATGTTGGGTGGTTTTATCTTCCGGGAACTTGTCGTAGCGGTGCCGCAACTCCGACATCATGACCATGGACGTTAGGATTCCGATATAAATCAGCAGGCTGCACACAATGGCAAGGCAGGGAATCAGCCAGACCATGACTTCCTGCAAATCGCCAAACATGGGTGACTTGGGTTTTTCCGGCGCATTCAGCAGCACGGCAAACGCGCTAAACATAAACGATTGGGAAAAGACCAGCCAGATGAGCCGCTGGTTGACGAGGTTATCTTCGTTCTCAATCTGGTGTTTCAGCAGGTGATAAAAATCCGCCTGCGTCATGGTTTGCTCTTGCTGGGCAGATTCCGTATCCGCCTGGGGCTTAAAATTGGGCGCTAAAAAGGGCGACGAGATCATCTCTCTCCTCGGAACGGTTCCATAACAGGTTTCTCAATCTTACAAAGTTGGGATTCAGCTTTAAGGAGTATCTCATAACCCAAGGGGGGTGAACTATTCCCTAGCCGAGTAAAATTCGACGCATTCAAACCCAATTGGGAAAAGGAATTTTTAATTTTATCATTCTCGCTATACCAAAGCATTGACTAAACAGACAATAAACCCATGGTTAACCTTAATGCTTCGTGTTTGAAATAAACTAACGCCTATTGCCAACCTGTCGCATTGTTGACCTTGTTTCAGCGATAATCCCCTGACCGGATAGCATTTTATATTGCCGAATACGGTAAGCTGAAGCTGTTTTGATCGAGGTGACGCAATTGTCCCGGTTTAGTCCCAAAAGGAGTGGCTGCAATGGATCCCGTCCTTCTATCCCGTATCCAGTTTACGTTGACAATTTCCTTCCATTATCTGTTTCCCGTGTTCAGCATTGGGTTGGGCCTGTTGCTGGTCATTATGGAAGGCTTGTACCTGAAGACCAAGGATCCGATGTATCACCGGATGACGCACTTCTGGGTGTCCATTTTTGCGCTGATCTTCGGGATTGGGGTGGCGACCGGCATCGTGATGGAATTCCAGTTCGGCACCAACTGGTCGAATTACGCACGCTTCGTAGGAGATGTTTTCGGGAGCGCCCTGGCCGCGGAAGGCCTTTTTGCCTTCTTCCTGGAGTCCGGCTTCCTGGCCATCCTCGTGTTTGGGTGGGATAAGGTAAGCCCGAGAATGCACTTCCTTTCCACCGTGATGGTCGCGCTTGGGGCGCATTTCAGCGCCGTGTGGATTGTCGTGGCCAATTCCTGGCAGCAAACCCCAAGAGGTTTTCACATTGTGGATTTTATGGGCGGCCAGCGCGCCGAGATTACCGATTTCTGGGCGATGGTGTTCAATCCCTCCTCCATGGAGCGGCTTGGACATGTCATCTTAGGGGCCTGGCTGGCCGGGGCGTTTCTGGTGATTAGTGTCAGCGCTTTTTACCTCATCAAGAACAAACACGTGGATATCGGCAAGGCCGGGTTGAAAATCGGCTTGAGTGTCGCGTTGGTGGCCTCCCTGCTACAGTTGGTTTCCGGTCACCAATCCGCCTTGGTGGTTGCGGAACACCAGCCTGCCAAACTGGCGGCCATGGAGGGCCATTACGAATCTGACGGGCCTGCGCCGTTGCATCTGCTTGGCTGGGTGGACGAAAAGAACGGGCGCACCATCGGACCAGCCATTCCCGGTGGACTCAGCTTTTTGGTGAGCGGCAATCCCAATCAGCCTGTTATGGGCCTGGATGCCATCAAGCAATCGGATCGGCCACCGGTGAACATCACCTTCCAGAGTTTTCACCTGATGGTCATGATCGGGATGGCGCTTATCGCCATTAGTGCCGTTGGCCTCATTGAATGGAAGCGCGGAAAACTATTCGAGAACAAACCGCTCCTCTGGATCCTGGTCTTTTCGGTTATTCTGCCGCAATTGGCAAACCAGTTGGGCTGGGCCACCGCTGAAGTGGGACGGCAACCCTGGGTGGTATACGGCCTGATGCGAACCGCCGATGGAATTTCTCCCGTGGTGCAGGCCGAAGAAATTCTGGCGTCTATTATCATGTTCACTGCCGTTTATTTGCTGCTATTCCTGCTGTTCATCTACCTGCTGGATCATAAAATCAAGAAGGGGCCTGTGTTTGGCGGGGATGATACCGTTCATGCCGATCCCTCGTTAAACCGTGGAAGGGAGATACTCTCATGATGATGTTGGATTTGAATATCGTCTGGTTCATCCTGGTTGGTGCGCTGTTCACCGGTTATGCCATCCTGGACGGATTTGACCTGGGTGTAGGTGCATTACATCTATTCTCTAAAACTGATTATGAACGTCGTATTATGCTCAACTCCATTGGTCCGGTATGGGACGGGAATGAGGTGTGGCTATTGGCCGCCGGAGGCACGCTCTACTTCGC
>CALAJO010000124.1 GCA_937922745.1 uncultured cyanobacterium | reverse complement strand
ACAAGCCTTTTCAAAATAGAAACAAAAATTATTAGTTTGCTTTTATACAAATACAACTAACTTCTGTAGTGCTAATTAAGGCTAGGGGTAATCGTATGACAGGACCAGTGAATTACAATTGGGCAAAAACCGATGCCTATAATCAGGCACGGGCTAGCTATAGGCAAAACTATCAGGCCAATAGTGTAGAACAAGCATTCATAAACAAAAATGGCAATGAATTTGATTTAGAGTCAAATATAAAGTTGGGCGATGAATCTGGTAGGGCACTGACATTTTATGATTTGAGAAATGCATTTGCTTTAGATGAGCTTAATGATCAAACCCGTGGTGAATTTTTCTCCAAAACACCTTACATAAGTGATATACAGGGTAACCCCATAATCTTTTCAAAGCTCACTACATTTATCGAGGAAGAGCTTAAAGCGGCAAATCCGCACTTAACTGCCCAGCAGCTTAATGGTGCCCAAACACTCGGCGTAGGTACAATTATTCAAATTCCACCTAGTATTAAGTCTATCGATCTCACTCAAATTATTCCTGAAAAGGATCTAACAAAAGCACCATTATCGAAATAGGAAACACCCTTAGAATACAGTGAAAGGATAGATCGATGCCAATTCAACCAAACAACAATTACACCTGGGTCAATACGGATGCGTATAAACAAGCCCGTTCGGATTTTCGGCAAGCAAACTCTGCGTCAAGTGTCGATCAAGGCATTTTAAATTATTTTGATAGTAAAATTGCACAAGGTACAACTCAAAATGGTTTTGATGCTCTTGGACATTTTCAGATAAATGCGGATCTGGCTGATAGCGTAATGTATTCGGATTTGATCAATGCGATTGCCATAGATGAATTAAGAGATAACACAACTGATGGTTATGTCGCGACAACGGACAGCGTTGGAAATCCTTTACTCTATAAAGAGTTGGTACGCTTTATTGATGCTGAAATTAAACAACACAATACCCATTTAACTTATCAACAGTTGAATAACATCAGAACATTAGGCGAAAATACACAAATATCAATTCCGATCAGTGTCAGAAATATTGATATTGCCAAGCTTGTGCCTGAAAAAGATTTAAAAAAAGCGGATCTTGTTAAATAAGGTATGACTTGCATCATTCCAGGAAAGGCTGAACAGATTACTGTTCGGCCTTTTGTGGTTTAAAACCGCTTGATATAACCTTGCCGCATGGCAAGCACCGCTGCCTGGGTGCGATCATCCACGCAGAGTTTCTGCAAAATGCTATGCACGTGGGCCTTGGCTGTGGCCTTGGTGATAAACAGCCGTTCCGCAATCTGTGGGTTGGACATGCCATCCACAATCAGGCTCAACACTTCCAGCTCCCGCTCCGTCAGCGGGCAATCGGCAGGCTTTCCATCAGATGAGGGCATCGCCATGGCACCGTTTGTGGAGCCTCTGAAGCGCCCGAGGACAATCCGGGCAATTGCCGGATCCAGCCATGCCGCACCATCCCGAACCGAATGAATAACGGAAGCCAGGGTGTCTGAGGGAATTCCCTTCATACAGTAGGCGTCGGCGCCTGCGGCCAGGGCGGCAAATACATCTTGTTCGTTGTCCTTAGACGTCAACATAATAATTTTGACTGTAGGCAAAGCGGTTTTAATAACTTGCGTGGCCTCTATCCCATCCATCTCCGGCAAGCCGATATCCATTAGCACGACATCCGGCTTGCGCTCGATAATCTGGCGCGTGGCTGTGACCCCGTCGCTGGCTTCGCCCACCAGCTTGATGCCGGGCTCGCGCTCCAACAGCATTTTTAAACCCACCAGGGTCATCTGGTGATCTTCTACAAGAAAAACGGTGGTTGACAGTGGTTTTTTCGCGCCTAACATATTTCATCCAGGATTCTGTTTACTATTATAACGGAAATATGACCAACCGCTGCGTAAGGTTTTGACAGATAAGCGTCAATCTTAATCATGATTCGGACAAGACCCGGTTTAACTGAAGCATTTTTTCATTAAGAATTTCCGGGCACAGCCCAATCTCGAAAGAAAAAACACTGCCTTTGCCCTCTATACTCTCGGCCCAAATACGTCCGCCGTGCGCCTCAATAATCTGCCGGCTCAGGTAAAGGCCCAAGCCCGTTCCAGTCGTCCGATGCTTGCTGGTTCCCTGCGCAAAGCGCTCAAACAAGTTTGGCAGTGTGTCGGCAGGAATCCCGCGGCCGTTGTCGTGAACGGATAGCGTGACATTGCGTTCATCCACTGTGGCGGCCACATGGATGCTGCCATTTACGGGCGTGTAATTAATGGCGTTGGCCACCAGGTTGGTTAGAACCCGTCGAATGGCATGCTTATCGCCATAAGCCAATGGCAACGGTTCGATGATACCGGTTTTCAGTTCCTGCTGTTTGGATAAGGCCAACGCTTGCAGCTCCAGCAGAACCTGATGCACCATGTCGCTGACCTGGAAAGCCTCCATGATCAGTTTTTGCTGCTTGGCTTCGTAACGATAAACCTCCAACAAAACATTGACCAATTCCAGCATCTGCTTGTTGCTTTGGCAAAGCATCTGAAGGATTTCAGCTTGGCGCGGGTTAATTTCTCCCAGTGTACCGTCCAGGAAAAATCCGATGGACTGGATTGCCGCCAGTAAGGGTGTCCGTAAATCGTGCGTCAGTGTGGAGACAAAGTCCTCACGAAGGCGTTCGGCTTCCTTACGCTTCATAATATCCCGGCAAATCAGCACAACCCCTTCTCCACCCGGTAAGGGAGAGATATTGACCTCTACCGTAATACGCCCGATTCGGGCTTCCCGTAGCTGGGATTGGCCTTCCGCACTAAATAGATCCCGTGTTTCCAATTGATCGGAAAAGGTTAGGTAATTGGCCAGCGGCTTTCCTTCCAGGTTGGCCTGATTTTTTTTTGCCCACTTGGCAAAGGTTGGGTTTACGCGCTGTATCCGCCCTTTTCGATCGAGCGTCAGGATGGCGTCGCCGGTATTTTCCACGACGGCTTTTAATTTGTTCAAGGCCAGGGTCAGGTCGTGGGTCTTCTCGGTAACGCGTTCCTCCAAGTGTTGGCTGTATTCCTTCAAGTCCAGGCGGGCTTGTTCCAGGTCGCGTATCTTTTCATTCAGCCTCAACAGCAGGCGGGTTCGCTCAACCCCGTTCCGGATGGCCAGCTTCAGCGACTCATTATCCCAGGGTTTCTCGATATAGCGGTAAATCCCCACTTCGTTGATGGCTTGAATCGCATTTTCCTTGTCGGCATACCCGGTCAGCAGAATCAGCGTGGTTTCCGGGTAAATATCCCGAATGGCCTTGAGAAACGCAATGCCATCCATCTCCGGCATCAGGAAGTCGGAAATCACCACATCCGGCGCGCTGCCGGAGCAAAGGGCCTCTAACGCCTCTTTTGGAGAGTTATAGCCCACGGCGTCGTAATCCGCTTCCAGGTTCAGCATGGTCGTGATGCTGGCGGTCACCATTGCTTCATCATCGACAATGATGACAGAAGCGGGCGATATTGGATGGCTTAAATCGGATTCGACTGTCATGGAGTGCGCTTTATTGGTATGATCAACTCTAGGCATTGCTAATCTCATTATAAGGGCAGCACATCATTTATGCGTCAATCCAAGGGAAATCTCATCGTATTAACCGGCCCTTCCGGCGTCGGCAAGGGCACACTCAAAATGTATCTCGGCCGAAAATACCCCTGGCTTCAGGAATCCATTTCGGTTACGACCCGAGCCATGCGGCCCGGCGAAGTGGACGGCGTGGATTATTTCTTTGTCGATCGGGAGCGTTTTCAGCAGTTGATTGAAACAAACGAGCTGATCGAGTGGGCAGAATATGCTGGTAATGGCTACGGCACGCCAAGGCACTTTGTGCAGGAGATGCTGGAAAAAGGCCAGTCCGTCCTGCTGGAGATTGACACCCAGGGCGCGCTTCAGATTAAAGCCTCTTATCCTGAAGCAATCCTGATTTTTATTGAGCCGCCTGACTTGGCGACGCTGGAAGTCCGTCTACGGGGTAGAAAGACCAACAGCGATGAGGAAATTAAAATTCGGCTGAAGCATGCCGAGGCTGAATTGGCTTTGAAATCCCATTTTAACCATCATATTGTTAACGACAACCTGCTTGAGGCTGAGCAAGCGCTGGACAGGTTTATGGCTTGCTTGACAGGCGCAGATAGCTTGCAGGAGCCTATTTCTTAATATCCTTCAGCGCTTTAATTACTGGGAATTTATCCTGGGAGGTTTGGATCAGCGCGTCAGAAAGCCTATCCATCTGCCCTTTCGTAGATTCTACAGGGTTAAGGATACCTGGAAGCTCCGGTGGCATCGCTAGAGTGATTTGTTGCGGCAACTTACCTTTGTCTTTCAATTGTTCGGGTTTTATTTCTGGAGGTATGGGTTCCGGCTGGGGAGACAACTTTTTGGGAAGCTCCGGAGGTATTGCCAACGAGTTTACTGCTGGCAAAAGAGGTTGGGGGCTTGGCTTGGACTGTGCGGATAAAATGGTTGTAACCAGTTTAAGCAGATTGCCGGCCTCGTTACTTGTATTGGCGTTAGTAGCGGGCTGCGGATTAAAAAACTCTGTAAGGATGTTTGGTTTTGTTGTCTCAGACAGTTGTTCCAGCGCAATGCTTGGAGAGGTGTTTGGCTTGGCCGCCAGTGCAGATATCGGGTTGCTCGATAAAGGAGTTAATATCTGAGGGTTGGCAGAAACAGAGAAAAGCTGGTTGAAAACCTGTAATTGCTGGCCAAATTTAACAAGCGTTTCTGCTTGCGGTAAAAGCGATACATTCGCGGTGGGCACGCCGGATAATCCAGCCGGTGCAACGGGATTTTGTGATAAAAGACCTGAAAGATTCAAATTCATTATTCGTCCTGGGTATTGAAATAACACACAACATCAAAAATGGGAGGGCTGTTAATACTGCTGAGCAAAAGCCGAGTACCTGTCGCTTGCCCGATTCCTGAAATAACCAGAACGAATCGGGTAGGCAAAAAATGTCCAGCTGGGCGGAAACAAAGTTTCGCCTTTAGCTGAAAACTACGGTTTCGTTATACCGGAGTTGGACTTTCAGGCATTAGCTTGTTTCTATTTCCAACTGGTGTCGGTTGTTTATTCGTACTCAAATGCAATACCAATGGAATCAAATCATTGGGACTTATTTGTAAGCTCAACTTGTCACCTGTTCTACAGCAATTTATCGCAAATTAATATCTATAATCTGGGTAAATTATTGGATTGTTGTTTTAATTATCCAATTTTTTCAGCTTGGGCTTGTAATTCCCTCCTTTGTTTTTCCAGGTTGTTAACTCTGGTTTGTGCGTTGTTGGCTTCCTGTTTTTCTTCTGCCAGGTCGGCCTTGGCTTTTGCCAACTCTTTTTCGGTGTTCAACTGTTTAATTGTGTTGATAAACTTATCTTTCTTTTCCTTCAGTTCGGGTTTGCTATCCATCAGGGTGCCAATCCGCTCTTCAATCTTTTTACTGGGATTGGAGCCGGACTCCAGCTCAATGTAGACGCGAGCAAGGGATTTAATCAGATCTACATTATTGTCGTTCTTCTGAGGCAGAATTTTATCGAGTTTCGCATCGCGATCCGAATCCGGTTTAACGGCTTTGGCTGCATCCTTCACGGCCTGGGTATCCTTGCTATTGCCGGAAAAGAGCGAATTAATTTCCTTATCCAGGGGGGAAGGTTCCGGGTTGTCCTTTTTCTCAACCGGTGGGGGCGTGTCTGCCTTTACCGGTTCTGCTGCTACAGGCGCCGGCGACGATGCTACAGGGGCTGGCGCCGGAGCAGCCTGTTGAACAACAGGGGGCGCTGCGGGTTCAGCATTGGGAGCAAAGCCGGTTGCCTGTAGTAAGCTGAGTAACAGCCTGGACAGCAAGTTGGCACTATCATCCTGCATTAATTGCACGCTTGGGGTTTGCATCGGCATTTGGCCGAACAGCATGCTGTTTGCAAACTGGTTGTTCATGCTGATGGGGTTTAGCACGTTGGTTCTCCCGGCGGCAGAAGCAATGATGTTGCCTAAACCAAGCTGTCCAACGACGCTATCCTGTTGGAAGTCCAGCGGTCGCAAGGCAGAAGGGTTGTTAAAGAAAGAAAATATACTCGGTGTTTGAATAACACCGGGGGTAAACGGGGTTAATGCTTCCAGATTGCGTCCATTGGTGAGACTGTCGGCAAACTCGGGCGTCACAAAGTTATCCAGAAACGTACGCGGGCGGGCGCTTGTTGCTGATAACGGAGTGAAATCCAGCACTGGATTGATACCAAAGTTAACCATCTTCTCTGTCTCCTCAATGTGACAATCTGGAATTAAACCGAAATATATATTTTCTATTAAAATAAAAACATTAATAAAATCTAAATTTCCTTTTTTACCGATTTATTTACACATCCGTAATATTCCTTGGGTCATTTCATCAGGCTCCCTGGCAACGGGTGTTGCCGGAATCAATGGTTTTATAGATGAACAGTGAGATCCCGACTGCTTGATTAAAGCATGAGAAGGCAGTAAAACATTATCTATGTCTAGTTTGTGGGATACGGAAAAATCGAGATCGGTGGCCTTTTATGCGCTTGGGTGCAAGGCCAACCAACTGGAATCCTCTGCCTTGGCGGATGAGTTTAAAAGCCATGGCTGGGATGTTTTGCCGTTCAACGAAAAAGCCTCACTCTACATCATCAACACCTGTACGGTAACGCATAGCGGGGATAGCGAATCCCGCCGCATTATCCGCAAGGCCCGGCGGGAAAACCCGGATGCCCGCATTGCGGTGACAGGGTGCTATGCCCAGGTGGCGCCGGATGAGATTGCCGGCATTGACGGGGTGAATTACGTCATCGGCAATAACTTTAAGCAGGATATTTACCGGATTGTACAGCAAATGCCGCCGGAGAACGAGCCGCTCATCAAGGTATCCGACATGGATAAAAGCCGAATTATGGCAGGGGCAACCACAGCGGCTATCAATCGCACGCGCGCCAGCCTCAAGATCCAGGATGGATGCGACTTTAAATGCACCTACTGCATCATCTGGGTGGCCCGCGGCCCCAGCCGCAGCTTGCCTGTAGGAGTCCTCAAGGCCCAGCTCCAGGAATTGATTGATATAGGCCACCACGAAATTGTCCTGACCGGCATTAACATCGGGCAGTACGAAGATCCGTTGACCCATGCGGATCTCACCGGATTGCTGCGGGAACTGACACAAATTCCCGGCAATTACCGCCTCAGGCTGTCCTCGCTGGATCCGGCGGAAGTGACGCCTCAACTGTTGGATTTTATGGCTGGCTCAGACAAGGTTTGCCCCTATTTCCACCTATCCATGCAGAGCGCGGAGGATCACGTGTTAAAGCGCATGGCCCGCCGTCATCGGGTAACGGATTTATACCAGGTTTGCGGGGAAATTCAGCGCAAGATGCCCCAAGCCGCCATCGGCGCGGATATCATCGTGGGCTTTCCGGAGGAAACGGCGGAGCGGTTTGCAGTGACGTATGACGTGTTGGCAGATCTGCCGATGAGTTACCTGCATACATTTACCTATTCCAAGCGGGAAGGAACACCGGCGGCCGAGTTTCCGGATCAGGTGCCGGAGCCGGAGAAGAAGCGACGCACCCATGAGTTGATTGCCTTATCCGATCGGAAAAACTATACTTATCGTCAACAGTTCCTGGGGAAGCAGGTTCACGTTATTGTCGAAGAGAGTCAAAATCGCGGTATGAGTGAGAATTTTATACAGGTTCAGTTGGACAGGACGGATTTGCCGCAAAACAGCATTGTCCCGGTAAGGATCACCGAAGTCCTGGAACGTGAAACACGGGGACAGGTTGGTTTATGAGCCCGAAATTCTACGTGACCACCGCCATTTATTATGCCAACGCCGCCCCGCACATTGGGCACGCCTACGAGATTATCGCGGCCGATGTGATTGCCCGTTTTCAGCGCCTGGTGGGCAAGGATGTGTTTTTCCTGACCGGGACGGACGAGCATGGCATCAAGGTAGAAAAAACCGCGGCCAAGCATTATGTTTCGCCAAAGGAGTACGTGGACACCATTTCCGAGCATTTCCGCAACACCTGGCAGTTTTTAAATGTGGATTACAGCCGTTTCATCCGCACCACGGAACCGGATCATTATGACGTGGTATCTGCCTTGTGGCGCAAGCTGCTTGCCAAAGGGGATATTTACAAGGCCTCTTACACCGGCTTGTACTGCGCCGGATGCGAAACGTTCAGCAACCCAAGGGACTTGACGCCGGAAGGGTTTTGCCCAAACCACCTTACCCCGCCGGAGCCGGTTGAGGAAGAGAATTATTTCTTCCGCCTGAGCAACTACAAGCAGGCCATTCTGGATCATATGGAAGCGAATCCGGATTTTATTCTTCCAGCCTTTCGCCGAACCGAGATCCTGAACCAGTTGGAGGAGCTGGAGGATATCAGCGTCTCCCGCTCGCGCCGTTCGGTTAGCTGGGGCATCCCCGTGCCGGATGATCCGGAACAGGTTATCTATGTTTGGATTGACGCTTTGAGCAACTACATCACCGGCATTGGCTGGAACAAGAACGAGGCCGAGTTCCAAAAATATTGGCCTGCGGATGTCCACGTCATCGGCAAGGATATTTTGCGCTTCCATGCCATTTATTGGCCCGCCATGCTGATGGCTGCCGAGATTCCCCTGCCCAAGTCCCTCCTGGTTCACGGGTTTATTACCGTTGCGGATACCAAGATCAGCAAGAGCATTGGCAATGTCATTTCCGCGCAGGACTTGGTCGAGCGGTTCGAGCTGAACACGGTTGACCCGATTCGGTATTATATGATGGCCAGCACCGGCATCGGCCAGGATGGCAGCTATACGGACGAGGAGTTCAAGAACCGCATCAACGCGGACTTGGCCAATAACCTGGGCAACCTGCTGAATCGCACGCTCAATATGCTCAACAAGTATTTCGATGGGCAACTGCCCCAGCCGGACAAGGATGTTGAAACCCTGGCCCGGCAGGAGGAGCTGGCCGCCATTCGCGAGCATTACGAGCAGTACCGCTTTAACGAGGCCATCCAGGCCATGATGGAGCTGGTGGACAAGGCCAATAAATTTGTGAACGATAAGCAACCCTGGACGCTCCACAAGGAAGACCGCATCCAGGAGCTGGGCAATGTGCTGTATACCGTACTGGAAACCGTCCGGCAGGTTGCGATTATGCTCGCCCCCGTTACACCGATGATCAGCCAGCGCATCTGGGAGCAGTTGGGCTGCCAGGGCGAGGTTAAAAAAGCCGATTGGCGATGGATCCAAGGTAAACCCCTGGTTGGCGGCCAGGCCACGGCACTGGGAGAACCGATTCTGCCTCGCCTGGAAAGCGAAATTGTCGGGGCTGGCAAGAAGAAATGATAGCCCTGGTGGACACCCACGCCCACCTCGATTACATCGAGCGCGAAGGCAACGACATGGATACCGTCCTTTCGGCAGCATCGGACGTGGGGGTGTCCTGGGTCGTCAATCCCAGCGTCACGCCGGACAAGTTTCCGGATGTGCTTCGCCTGGCGGAGCGGTTTAACAACGTGTTTGCCGCCGCCGCCGTCCACCCCACGGATGTGCAGGATATGCCGGATGAGCAATGGCAAGCCCAGGTGGAAGCCATGCTGGATCATCCCAAGGTTATTGCCATTGGGGAAACCGGGTTGGATTACTATTGGGACAAAACCCATATCGAGACGCAGCATCGCTTCTTCCGCACCTTTCTGGAACTGGGCCGCAAGCACGACCTGCCGGTGATTGTTCATGACCGTGATGCCCACGAGGATGTCCATCGTTTGATATCGGAATGTCCGGGTGTGCGCGGCGTCATGCACTGCTTCTCCGGGGATGCGCCGTTTGCCGAAATGATGATTGAGCGTGGCTTTTATATCAGCTTTGCCGGGAATGTGACCTTTAAAAACGCCACCAACCTGCACGAAGCCGCCAAATCGACGCCGCTGGAATGGATCCTGATTGAGACGGATTCCCCGTTTTTAAGCCCGGTGCCGTTTCGGGGCAAACCCAACGAGCCGTCCCGCGTTCGACTTGTGGCGGAAAAAATTGCAGAATTGAAGGGTATCCCGCTGGAAACCGTGGCGGAAGTGACCTCGGAGAATGCGAGAAAGGTGTTCCGGCCATGTTTATCGTAATGCCATCCGACCCGACGACGGTGAAAGCCGCGGACTTTCTGGAAACAGAAGGGATCAAACATACGGTGATGCCCATCCCGGAAGAATTGGGTTATAAAACCACGGCGACCATCGGCATTTACCTGGAAGGCAGCAAGCACGACCAGACGATGCTGAAGCTCTCCGCCAAGGGGTTTGTGATTATGCGTGTCTTTAAACAATTCGAACTGTGCTGATGCCATCGATGAACCGAATTCTCTGCTGCTTGATTGTGGGGCTGTGTATTGCCATCACCCTGATGGGATGTAACGCGGTTTCAAAAAATGAACGAACGAACCCAAATTCCGGCAAAATCGAGCTGGAGTTCTGGACGCTGCAAATGCTCAACTTTGCCGATTACATCAACGGCATGATCAAGGAATATGAGGCGGAACACCCCAACGTCAAGATCAAGTGGGTGGACGTCCCTTTTTCCGAAGGGGAGAAGAAGGCGCTAACCAGTATGCTGTCGGAGCAGACACCGGACATCATTAACCTTAACCCGGATTTCTCCGCGATTTTGGCCAGCCGTGGCGCGCTGCTGGATATGAACAAATGGGTTCGTTCGTCACAAAAACAATCTTTCCTCCCGGTGGCCTGGGATGCCGCGACTTTAGGCCGGCAAACCTTCGGGATCCCGTGGTACCTGACTTCCGCCGTGACCCTGTATAACAAGGACGTGTTAGCCGCCGCCGGCGTCAAGCAACCGCCTCAAACCTACGACGCCATGATGGCCTTGGCGCAATCGCTAAAGGGTAAGGGCAAAGGGTATGTGCTAATGCCCACCCTGGCGGAAAGCGGACGGTTCTTTCGGGTGTTGCAAAAGCAGGGTGTGCCCATTTGGCAGGATGGCCGGCTTGCTTTTGCCGACAATGGCGCAGGCAAGGAGCTGGCCTTTTGGAAACGCCTGTTTGACCAGGGGCTTGTGCCGAGGGAGGCCATTACGGAGAGCCAGCAGGCCGCGATCGACCGATACCAGTCGGGGACGTTGGCATTGCTTCTGGCCGGGCCGAACTTCCTGAACATCGTCAAGGAGAATGCCCCGGCGGTTTATAAAAGCACGGATATCGCTCCGCAATTCCCGGCGCAGAGTGATTATATGGATTTCTCCGAGATGTTGCTGGTCATTCCCAAGCGGACGGAACACCCGAAGGAAGCGGTGGACTTCGCCCTGTTTGTAACCAACCCCAAGAACACCTTGAAGCTGGCTGAACTGGCCCCGGTTCTTCCTCCACACTCCCAGGCGTTGGCGAATCCCGCCTTTACCCAAACCAAGTCCACAGACTTACTGGCGAAAGGGCGTAGCATCAGCGCCGCGCAGTTGCTTTCCGCCACAACAGTGATGCAGATCCACCCGAAACAAAACCGGCTGAACCAGTTGATGGATTTCTATGTCCAAAGCGCCCTGTTGGGCAAAATGTCGCCGGAAGCGGCCATGAAGCAAGCCCAGCAAGAAATGAACGCCCTGCTGCAATGACGACCTGGCTCCTGATTGGCGGACAAGCGTATGCGACCGACGCGCCGCCACTGACCGTCCTTTACCCCTGGGATCAGACGACCGAGGCCGGAAGCTGCCATGTCCTCACCGAGCCCTTGTTTGAGACGGTCTTTCAAAATGCCCAGGCCGGTTATGCGCAGTTTCGGCAGAGTAAGGTGATGGCCCGCGCTGCGATTCTGTCCCGCCTGGCGGTAAAACTCAAGGCGGAACGAGAATCCATGGCCCAGCTCATCACGCTGGAAACCGGCAAACCCATCAAGCTCTCCCGTATCGAAGCGGATCGCGCAACCGGTGTGTTGCAAGGGTATGCCGACCTGATGAACCGGGCCGAGGAAAACTGGCTCTATCTCCAGGATCGCAAGGCCCTCATCAAGCGCTTCCCGTATGGCCCGGTGCTGGCCATTACACCGTTTAACTTCCCGCTCAACCTGGTCATTCATAAGTTAGCCCCCGCCATTGCTGCCGGAACCTCCTTTACGGTTAAGCCCGCTTCCAAAACGCCATTAACTGCGCTTTACCTCGGTGCGCTGGCCATTGAATGCGGATATGACGCCATCAGTGTGATTCCCTGTAATGGCGCGCAAGCCGAAAAACTCATCGAGTCCGGCGTTTTCAAAAAAATCTCCTTTACCGGCAGCAGTGAAGTCGGTTGGCGCTTGCGCGCTTTATCGCCCAAAACGCCGTTTACCATGGAACTGGGTAGTAACAGCGCTTGCATCGTGGACGATTTCTCGTTTGGATTGGATGCCATTGCCCAACGCTGTGCCGAATCGGCCTTCCAGTTTGCCGGGCAAAGCTGTATCTCCCTACAGCGGGTTCTTGTCCGGCAGTCGCTGTATGAGCCGCTGATGCAGGCCTTGTTTGAGGCTTCGCGTAAAATGCGCGTCGGCGACCCGCAATCGCCCACAACCGATGTCGGGCCGATGATATCGTTGGCCGATGTCAACCGGGTTCGCGCCTTGATGCGGGACGCCGTGCAGCAGGGCGCCAATATCGCCTTCGGCGGCACGACGTATAATCCTTATACCTACAACCCTACCATTATCAACCGGGTAAAGGCCGGGATGGATGTGATTGATGAAGAGGTCTTTGCCCCGCTGATGACCGTTGAGCCTTATGAATCGTTTTCGGAAGCCCTGGCCCTGGTGAACCAGTCGAACTACGGCCTGCATACCGGCATTTTTACGGAAGATGAAGCAAAAGTAGCCCAGGCCTTTGAAACCCTTGAAACCGGTGGCGTGCTGCACAACGACACCCCGACCACCCGCCTGGATTATCTGCCCTACGGTGGCGTCAAGGATTCCGGGTTTGGCCGGGAAGGCGTCATCTGCGGCATTGAGGAAATGACGTACCCTAAAACATTCATCCAGCACCAATAGCGGTAGCTTATCCCCATCGGAACTCAATTTGCGCTTCACGAAAAAGGGTCGCTGTTCTCCACTGTTCAACCGCTTTGAAATCGGTGGAAGTGTATTATAATGTAAGGGCACGGCCCGACCCGCTTGTGCGCATTGCTTTGCAAGCACACCGCAGCGTAGAAATAACCAGGATTGAATAACGCCCATGTCCAGCAAAAAGCCCCTTACCTTCCAGCAGCTTATCGCCAACCTCAATGCCTACTGGGCAGAGCAGGGGTGCGTCGTCCAATTTCCGTACGACATGGAAAAAGGCGCCAGCACCATGAACCCGGCCACGTTTCTGCGGGTATTGGGGCCGGAGCCGTGGAACGTTGCCAACGTGGATCCGTGCCGCAGGCCGACTGATGGCCGCTATGGGGATAATCCCAACCGTTTGCAGCACTATTTCCAATATCAGGTCATTATGAAGCCCTCCCCAAACAACATCCAGGAGCTTTACCTGGAAAGCCTTACGGCCATGGGGATTGACGTGAAGCAGCATGATATCCGCTTTGTCGAAGACAACTGGGAATCGCCCACATTGGGTGCCTGGGGCGTGGGCTGGGAAGTGTGGCTGGACGGGATGGAGATTACGCAGTTCACCTACTTCCAACAGGCGGGCGGATTGGACGTTCGGCCGGTTGCGGTGGAAATTACCTACGGCTGCGAGCGCATCTGCATGTACCTGCAAGGCGTGGATAACGTGTACGACATTATGTGGAATGACACCGTGAAGTACGGTGATATCTACCACCAGAACGAAGTGGAGCAATCAACCTATAACTTTGAGGTGTCTTCCCCGGAGCGCCTGGCGAAATTGTTCGATATTTACCGCGAGGAAGTGGAAAACTGCCTGGAACACGAACTCGTTTTGCCAGCTTACGATTACGTTTTAAAATGCTCCCATAGCTTTAACCTGCTCGATGCCCGCGGCGTTATCAGCCGGGATGAGCGGATGAATTACATCCTGCGCATCCGCCGCCTTGCGGAGCGGGTTGCCAAGCTCTATGTAGAGCAGCGTGAAGCCAAAAATTTCCCGCTACTTCAAAAATAGCGGGAAAGGGAATTTAAAAATTTACCTGAAAACTATGCAAATAAATCGACACGTTCTGCATTGATTTTTTCAACAAGCCCTGGCGTTGCTGCAGCAATAATTTGTTGACGGCGATTCAAAGTTTCCACCGCATTTGTCAAGGCACGAAGATAGGTTACGGTGTTCTCTCCAGCACTTCTTATCGCATTAAATTCTCTGCTGGACTCGGTGGGCCTACCAATTCGACCATACGCATTTCCAATGCCATAGACCGCATTATCTTGAAGCGGTTTAATATTCTGAATTAATGGTGTGATTGCAGACATAATTTTTTGTTCCTTTTCCGAAATCTAACAAAGTAAGCTTACAAATAAAAAAGACTCAAGATTTTAAATTGCCTCATTTAAGGTTGCGTTGATAGGAATAGACCTGCCGTTAAGAATTGATTATTGTCCATCTGACGCGTTTCAATTTGGTAAAAGAGCTTCTCATTATGGGCCAAGTGTTGCAGGCGTGTATCCAATTTTTTGCTATAGTCAGCAGCACTTTTAACGCCCTTGCCCCAAAACAGGAATGGAACCGGCCTGTGCTGATTTTGTTTAACGGCATTCTTAATCGCCCCAAAATCCGAGCGATTGTTCCACCAGGTATGGATACGATGCAAGATGGGGATTCGAATGTTAATCAGCGGAAACCGCAACTCCTTGCGAACACGCAACAAATCCCGATCAACTGACGTCGAGAATGGAGGCAGCATGGATTTCATTTCATTGGCCTGTTTATCGTTGGCCCGCGCCTGGAAACGCATGTTTGTCTGAGTGGTCTGGAGCCGAAGCGACTGGATCATGGGTTAGTTCTCCCAACATCATTTATAAGGGGATAACGCGATAAACACCCCTCAACGATTAAAGTTGCGTACCAAAATTCGAGAAGAGGATCTGGAGCATCATAATTTACTTGCTGGCTATGAAAACGATTACTTGCTGCCTATAATGGAGGGCATGAATTCTTCTGAAAAACTTCCGACGGTTGTTGGCATTACCGGCGCGACCGGCAGCATCCTGGGTTTCCGGCTGGTTAAAGCGCTGCTTCAGTTGGATGAGCCGGTGGATCTGGTCATCAGCAGCAGCTCCTATCCGGTGATTACCCAGGAGATGAGCCTTTCCCTGCCTGGCCCGGCCGAGCAACGGGATGCCATCCTGGAATATCTGGAGTTGGACGTTTCCCGCTACCAGGATTGGCTGACGTGCCACTCCAACAAACAGCTTGGGGCTTCCCCGGCCAGTGGCACCTACCTGACGCGCGGGATGGTGGTGATTCCCTGCTCGATGACCACGCTGGGTAAAATGGCCTCCGGCGTATCCGACAACCTGGTTTGCCGTGCAGCGGACGTGACGCTGAAAGAGCGTCGGCCACTTATTGTCATCCCGCGGGAGAGCCCGTTTAATCTTATTCACCTGGAAAATATGACGCGGCTCCATCAGGCCGGCGGTGTTATCCTTCCGCCTGTGCTGTCGTTTTATCAGGAAGCGTTTAACTCGATTGACGGGCAGATCAATTACACAATCGGCAAAGTGCTGGATCATCTCGGCCTGACCGAACATGGGCTTTTCCCCCGCTGGTCCGGCTAAGGGTTTAAGTTAAATTCCCAGGCCTGCGTGGTACGGCATCTCCGCAAGATTCGAGCCGGATTCCCGCAGGTCTTTGACCAGGTTAACGCGGGTCACGCGACGGCAAATCCCGGATTTGACCTCGATGGTGAACCGGCAGGCGTTGACCTGCACCAGGGAGGTTTCCGGCACATCCAAGCGGGAAGGGTACATTGTGCGCAGGCGCTCAATCGCATTGTCCGGATGCATGCCGATCACGCTATCGTAAGCGCCGTTGAACCCGGCATCGGTAATATAACCCGTACGATTGCTCATAATGCGCTCATCCGCCGTTTGCACATGGGTGTGCGAACCCACAAAGGCGCTAATCCCAAGGCTGCTGGCATACCGCGCAAACGACACTTTTTCGGCCGTGGCTTCGGCGTGCATATCCACAAACAGAATTGGGGTTTCGTAAAGCATCTGCGGCACAAGCGCATCAATGCGCTCCCAGGGGGAATTGTAATTGCCCATAAATACCTGGCCAATCAGGTTGATTACACCGACCTTAAAGCCATCAAAGTCGAACACCCTGGCCCCGGTCCCGATATTGCCCGCCGGGAAGTTGTCCGGGCGTAGCAACCGATCGGCGGAGTAAATGTAATCAAAAATCTCCTTGCGATCCCAAATGTGGTTGCCGCTGGTCATCACGTCAAACCCGATATCCAGCAGCTCGTTGTAATTTTTTTCGGTTAATCCGAAACCGTGGGACGCGTTTTCCACGTTGCCGATAACCACATCCGGCCGCTCCGAATCATTCAGGCTTTCCAGGTACCATCGCACGGCTTCCCTGCCGGGCTTGCCGACAATATCGCCAAAAAACAGAATATCGATGGTTTTAGGACTTTCAGTCATTCAGGTTAAACTTACCCTTTCCAAGCGCCAGCATATTTCATGGCACGGGCGCGGTTGTACAATCCAATGTATCGGTTGTCGCATACTGCTACAACAATATTAGGCATAGTGTAACGCAAAACCCGCCCCCGCTTCAACCGAAAATCCCGCCTTCGGTTAAAAGGCGGGATTTTAAAACCATCAGGTCAAGAAATAGTCAGACTAAACCGTTTCCAGGTCAGCATTCTTAGCCCCTTTACCGGACTTGGGGGAAGCGACAGTATCGGTCGCCTCGGTTTCCGGCGTGGCTTTTGGACGCAAGCGATTCCGAACCTGGCTGTCAATTTCCGCCAGAATCTGGGGATTTTCTTTTAGGAATTCCCTGGCCTTGTCACGGCCTTGGCCCAGTTTCTCATCGCCGTAGCTGTACCATGTCCCGGATTTCTTGATGACATCCAGTTCCGCAGCCACATCAAGCAAGCAACCTTCGGACGAAATGCCTTCGCCAAAGAGGATATCAAACTCGGCGGAACGGAAGGGCGGAGCCACCTTGTTTTTCACCACGCGAACCCGAACCCGGTTCCCGTACTCTTCGCCGTCCTTCTTCAGGGTTTCAATCCGGCGAATGTCCAGACGGACGCTGGCATAAAATTTAAGCGCGTTTCCGCCAGTGGTGGTTTCAGGGTTTCCGTACATTACCCCGATTTTTTGGCGTAACTGGTTGATAAAAATAACCGTGGTACGGGTTTTACCCACAATGGCCGTCAGCTTGCGAAGCGCCTGGCTCATTAAACGGGCTTGCAGACCCATGTGGGAGTCGCCCATTTCCCCGTCAATTTCGGCTTTGGGAACTAACGCCGCAACGGAGTCGATGACCAAAATATCCACCGCGCCGGAGCGAACCAGTTGCTCTGCAATTTCGAGGGCCTGTTCGCCGGTATCCGGTTGGCTTACCAGTAATTCCTCGATATTAACGCCAATTTTCGCTGCGTATTCCGGATCCAGGGCATGCTCTGCGTCAACAAAGGCCGCGATGCCGCCTTTTCTCTGTGCCTCGGCAATCACGCTTAAGGTTAAGGTTGTTTTCCCGCTGGACTCTGGGCCATAGATTTCAACCACGCGGCCTCGCGGCAAACCACCAACCCCAAGTGCCAAGTCAAGCGATAATGCGCCGGTCGGGATGGCATCAATGCTAACATTCGAGCGCTCTCCGAGTTTCATGATCGCCCCTTTTCCAAAATCCTTTTCGATCTTGTCGAGGGTGAAATTCAACGCCTTTCTGCGCTCTTCCGAAAAATTATCAATGGGTGAAGGCATCGATTGTCCTTTCTCTATCTGTTTTAAACCTTATTGTGCCGTTTGACGTAACAGACCCTGGATGCAAGTTGAACATAAGAAATTGTACCCCATAATCGAAAAATTTTTCTAGTACTTTTTCTTAAGATGCATGGGGTTGTTTAATATTTCTTCGTAAACGGCCTCAAAACCGAGAACTAGCCTGGCATCAGTATTTACGGGTTCTGTGTAAAACGCGGTGCGTTTCAACAAAGCAGACAGGGCTGTCTTTTGGTTTCTTTTAAATTAAAGTAGAAATTTGAATCACAAGAGATGCAAAGTATGAATAGCATTCGGTTCAGCAGCATTTATACGATACGTGGGCAGATTCGGGATCATGGAGAAAAGCCAAGACCCAAGCCCACAGGAAAAGTTGGCATTGTATTAAAACATATCCAGGCCACGCTGGCAGATATGAATGTTCCTTTCGTAATCTATCCGCAAGCCGTGCATGCGCCTAAAAGCCTCAAAAACAAGCCTTTATATCAGGATATTTGGTGTGTCATGACGGGGGAAGAGGATGTGAACTGGTTCAGGGCCAATCATGACGATTTCCTGCGCGAACTCGTAACCTTTCATCAAGCGTCAACCGTTCAGGACGCTAAAATTCAAAAACTGGTTAAAAAGTTGGATACCGATGAGATCAGCACTTTAACCGATATTCAACGCCTCCGGCTGGAAACCGTTTTTTCGCAAAAACCGGCCCATTACGGCCCTATTTTCGAGAAATTGGAGCCCTTGCTCAAACGAGCCTGGAGCGCTACGACAGCGATTTGCACCATGAAACGCGATAAATTCAATTTCATCACTGGGGAAGTAAGCGGGAGAAGAAATCGCCGTTTTGATCCTGAATCAATCGAGGTGAGTGAACTCTCTGCTCGCAGACCCTTTCACATGACACTCTCTGGGAAGCAGCCTAATGCAGGCAGCTTGCAGGTTAATATCATCGAACATCCCCTTACAATCTAATCGAGGCAAAATATGAATATTCGCTTCGGGGAAATTTATTGCATCCAGGGCAATAGCCGTATATTGCCTAAACGGTATCGCCCCTATCAATTTTCACCTCAACAGATGAATGCCACGCGGGATGGTATTATTCGAGCTGTTTTAGAGCAAGTTGATAGCGCATTAACCGAAAGGAAAATTCCGCATGCCATCTATCCGCAAACGCTGATTAAGGAAGTAGAAGATCGAATCGGAAGAATTGTACGGCCTATTCGTTATAAGGCTTTTGATACCTGGTTTGTAATCACTGGATTTGCTGATACCCATTGGTTTAAGCAAGAACATGACAAGGCCTTGGACGTGCTGGCGGCTAAAAATGCTCGTCAATTGCTTAATGCTCAGCTCAAGGAACGCGTTGCATCCCTGATGAATCGTTTACGGCAACGAGAAAAGACCAGCGACCTGAATGATTTGGAGCGGGTTGAATTAGAGTCTGTGTTTAAAAAACCGAACAAGCCTCGAGGCTTTGAGATATTATATGACCGCTTTAAATTGCTGTTTGCGGAAGCGCTTGAACCTAAATTGGTGCAACGCCTTATTAAAGAGAATATGTTTGACTTCAAAACCGGTCAAATTTCAGGCTTGCACTGAAATGCCTGACCAGGGAAGAGCTTGGCTGCCAGAGCCTCGGTATCCCGCGCATAGGAAACACGAGATGTTACAGGCTCTATGAGTAAGACTTCAGAAATTTCAGTGGGAGGGACATTATTCGCTATCAGCTGCACAATGGCAACCTGAAGCGGAGGCAGCGTGGGATTGTAAGCGGCACTCTCCAGTGCAAATCCTGTATAACACGCTCCAGAGGAGGCCTGGAGCAGTATGATGGAGGGGCTTTTTGTATAAGGGGCGTAAGCCTTCTGAAAAGCCTGTTTTAGCGCATCTGCTTGCGGTTCTGGTAACGGCAAAGAGAATGACGACGGCAATGCCGTAATGGAAAACAATGTCTGGCCCGAGTGAGCCAGCGTAAAAGGATAG
>CALAJO010000123.1 GCA_937922745.1 uncultured cyanobacterium | reverse complement strand
AAGGAGCTGGAGCGCCAACTGCAATTTAGCGAGCTGAAGCATCGCCGCATTGTGGAAACCGCCAACGAAGGCATCTGGATGATTGACGCCAACGAGTACACGGTTTTTGCCAACCAGCGCATCGCGGAGATGCTGGGTTATACGCCGGATGAGATGCTGGGACGCCATCTGTTCGAGTTTATGGACGAGGAGGAAGTTGCTGCGGCCAAGGAGCAGTTGGCCCGGCGCCACAGTGGGCAGCATGAAGTGCTGGAGTCCAGGATGACCCGCAAAGACGGCTCGCAGATCTATGCCCTCGTTTCCGCCTCGCCACTGATGAGCCGGGATGGAGCATATGAAGGGGCGTTGGGGATGATAACGGATATTACCGAGCGCAAGGCAACCGAAATAGCCGTTAAGAAGAGTCTTCAGCGGGAGCAGTTGATGCGCCACCTGATCCAGTTGTTAAGCCAGCCGCTTCAACTGGAGGATATTTTGCAGGATGCCGCATCCGAAGTCGGGCGTTTCTTCAAGGCCGATCGGTGCCTGATCGTGCGCTACGATATGGATGAACAGGGTGTATTATCCTTGCGAATGTCCAGCCAGTATTGCGCTTCGCCGGAGATTGCGCCGATTACCGACCAGGATATCATTGATCTTCCCGTCTGCCGGGTCTATAAAAAACGAATGACGGAGGTTTCACCCACACGGGTTACTTTAAGGGCCGAACGGTTCGACGAGATATTTGATTACTACCAGCCCTTTGCCCGTCAATACCAGGCGAACGCCATCCTGGGAATCGAAATTTTTTACCAGCAACTGCCCTACGGCTATATCATGCTGCAATGCCAACAGGCGCATCCGTGGACGGATGATGACATGAACCTGCTGGACGATATCGCGACTTCCCTGGGCGTGGCTTTCTACCAGGCGGATCTTTTCCAGAAGACCCAGCAGGCCAAGGAGGAAGCGGAGCGCGCAAACCGGCGCAAGGATCTGTTCCTGGCCAGCATGTCGCACGAGTATAAAACGCCGCTGAATGCCATTATCGGCTATGCGGAGATGCTGGCGGAAGGGTTGAACGGCGAGCTGCCGGAGAAATACCAGAAATACGGCCGCAATATCCAACTCAGCGCCCAGCACCTACTCAACATGGTGACGGATTTGCTGGATGTCGCGAAGATTGAGGCCGGTAAAATGGAGATTTTCTGCCAGAGCATCGATCTAAAGGAAATCCTCTCCGAAACCCAGTCCATCTATGCGGAATTGGCGGCGCAGCAGCGCGTCCATCTCACGTTCCAGGTGTCCCCAGGGGCCGAAAAAGTGTATGCGGATCCCGTTCGATTGCGTCAAATCCTGTATAACCTGGTCAGCAACGCCATCAAGTTCAACAAGCCCAACGGTTTTGTCTCGGTGGGATTCTACCGGGACAATGATGATATCATCGGCGAAGTCACCGACAGCGGCATCGGCATTCCGTTAGACAAGCAGCACAACCTGTTTACGGATTACTACCAGGTTCGCGACACGCAATACCCCAAGCAGGAAGGCACCGGCTTAGGCTTGGCACTCTGCAAGAAGCTGGTAGAGCTGCATGGCGGCCATATCAGCGTAGACAGCCAAGAGGGCAGCGGTTCCGTCTTTCGGTTTAGCCTGCCGCTACAATCCAGAACAACATAAAGCCCCATCCGTCAGAATGGGGCTTTAACAAGATTTCTTTATGAACTGGAACTAGGGCTTCAGGCGTCCCATCAGGCGGGGGAAGGGGATGGTTTCACGGACGTGGTGGAGGCCGCAAAGCCATGACACGGTGCGTTCGATACCCAGGCCAAAGCCGCTATGCTCGAACGAGCCGTATTTCCGCAAATCCAGATACCAGTCAAAGGCTTCTAAAGGCAAGTCGTGCGCCTTGATTTTTTCGAGCAGGATATCAAGATCATCTTCGCGCTGGCCGCCGCCGATGATTTCGCCATAGCCTTCCGGGGCAATCATATCCACGTTAAGCGACAGCTTGGGGTTTTGCGGATCGTTCTTCATGTAAAAGGCCTTGCACTCGGCCGGGTAGCGGTGGATCAACACGGGCCGATCGAACTGCATGGAGATGACGGTTTCTTCGTCGCCCCCCAGGTCTTCGCCCCAAGGAACGCGCTGCTCCTCCGTACCTTTCTCTTCCAGGATTTTAAGGGCTTCTTCGTAGGTAATGCGCGGGAAGGGTTTCTTGATGTTCTCCAGCTTGCTGATATCCCGCTCCAGAATGGCCAGTTCTCGCTGGCAGTTTGCCAGCACCTGCTGCACGATGTAAACGACGAAGTCTTCCGCCAGATCCATGTTGTCGTCCAGGTTGTTAAAGGCCACTTCCGGCTCCACCATCCAGAACTCCGTGAGGTGGCGGCGGGTTTTGGATTTCTCCGCGCGGAACGTGGGGCCGAAACAGTAGGCCTTGCCGAAGGCAGCCGCGGCGGCTTCCATGTAAAGCTGCCCGCTCTGGGTCAGGTAGGCTTTCTCATCGAAGTATTCGGTTTCGAACAGGTTGGTGGTGCCTTCGCAAGCGTTGGGCGTAAAAATGGGCGCGTCGATAAGGGTGAAGCCGTTCCCGTCAAAGTAGTCCCGGATGGCTTTGATAATCTGCGCGCGCACCCGCATAACGGCATGCTGGCGGGAGGAGCGCAGCCACAAGTGGCGATGGTCCATCAAAAAGGCCGTGCCATGCTCCTTGGGGGTAATGGGGTATTCCTGGGCCTTGCTGATTACGTCCAGCCCGGTAACGGAAATTTCGAACCCCAGCGGGGAACGCTCATCCTTGCGCACATTGCCCGTAATCTGGATGCTGGACTCCTGGGGCAGCTGATCCGCCTCCTTGAAAACCTCTTCCGGGAAATCCCCCTTGAACATGACGCACTGGATAATGTCCGTGCCGTCGCGCACCTGGAGAAAGTGCAGTTTGCCGCTGGAGCGCTTGTTATACAGCCAGCCCCTGAGGCAAACGGTCTTATCCACATAGTCCCCGATATTGCGGATGGAAACCTTCGGCACGTCACACCCGGCCATTGTTGTCATGCGAGCCCTCTCTTTCACCTGGAAAACCTTCACATCATACCTGGGTTATACCATAAACCCGCTTTATCTCCCAAGCAGGGCCAGAGTGGTCATTATTCGCAACATGATGGCACAAAACCTTTAAAGTTTGCTTTTATACATGTATCTCTCTTTTCATGTTCTCTCGATCAAGATTAGGAATAAGTGATGGATGTCAGGCCTTCTCTCTGGATGGCGCCGGCCGGTTTTGCCGCAGGCAAGCCCCAGTCATCCCCAACCCAGCAAGATAAAAGCGGCTTCTTCGAACTGCTCGGCAATTCGCCGAACACAAGCTTTGACGAGATTATGCCCGGTATGACGGATTATCTGCGTTATTCTATTGATCACGGCTACCAGGCGGCAGCCAAGGCGTATGGCCTACAACCCACCCGGCCCGGTATGTCCGCGGCCGAGGCGGCAACTTTTAAGAACCCGCTGGCCGCCATGCACCTGATGCCCGTGGATGACGTGGAGCAGGTTTACACCGGGGTTGTAGGGGAAATGCACAGCCTGGTGTCCGAGAAGATGGAAACCGCCTTCAAGGCGTCGCAAAACAGCTTAAAAAGCGCCATGAAAATCCTCACGTCCGCGGTGAATGACGTGAAATGGGCAATCGATGGCATCATCAGCGATATGGCGGGCCGTGAGCTGACCGACACGCTGTTGGGCCACATCTCGGAACTCAAGGACATGCAAAGCCGCATTTTCGCCAAAATCAACGAGCTGGCCGAATTGAACATGTCCGAGGACGAGCTTCGGGCGATGACGGAAACCGAGAAAAGCCAAAAACCGGATAACCGTGGGGCCAAGCTGGATCAAGCCCTGGCTGAAAAGCAAACCGGGCAGAAAGTCCCACTAAAAACGAACGAAGCCCAGCTTCAAGCCTTTGAACATGAGCTTGATCCCGGCAAGAAGGATGCCCTGTTGAATAGCGCGGCCAAGAAACTCACCCCGAAACTGGAAAGCCTGCTTTCGGAAGCCCAGGCGTTGCTGAGTGCAGCGGCCGCCGACCATGAAAATAGCGCCGACTTGATACAAGACGCCCTGAAGGCGCTGGATAAAGTCGCCGGGTTGGCCGAACTCTGCGGCGGGTTTGAAGGCGCCGACTCGGATAATATCCGCCAGTTGCAACACAAGGCGAATGGCTTGCAGGCCTTTGCCGACGAGTTATCCACACCGGAAAGATCACTGCCTGAATCAGGCAGCAAAGGCCATCAGCAAGCATTCGCGGAATTCCTAGAGTTCTTTTTCCCGGAGAACTAATTCTGGTTCTCTAAAATGCAGGCATATAAGCTGTTTCAGCGGTCTTGAAGATCAAGGCCGTTACGTTTCGTTACAAGCTATCACAAGCCGGCCTTAATATTGTTTTTATATTTATACAAGTCATCTCCTCTCTTCTAAATCCTTTATCTCTTCGCTTAAAGTTCCCCTTCCCACAAAGAAGGGGTTTTTTATTGCCATTTTTCAGCCAAGGCCCTAATTATGCGACCTCGTCACCATACAAACCCCTAAAACATCTGTCATTCCCGCGCAGGCGGGAATCCAGGCTTTAGAAAACATGTTTACTATTCTTTTACTCTGTAACAACCAGCACAATAGGGTTCTGTATTCCCGCCTGCGCGGGAATAACAAGGCTCCAGCGAAGATAAAGCAAGGAAGGACTTGCCAAAGAAGAGATAGGCTATTCCTTTACGCCGCCCTGGAGGATGCCCTGGATGAATTGGCGTTGGCCCATCAAAAAAACCAGGACAATCGGGACAATTGAGACGGTCGAAGCGGCCATCAGGATGCTCCAGTCGGTGACATCGCGGTAGCTGCTCTTGAGCGCCGCAATCCCCACGGGCAACGTCCGAAGCGCCTCGGACTGGGTGATGATTAACGGCCACATAAAGCTGTTCCAGCTACTGATAAAGACAAAGATGCCAAGCGCAACCAGGGCGGGCATCGCCAGCGGCAGCGCAACGCGCCAGAAAACCTGGAAGGGGTTGCAGCCGTCCATATACGCCGCTTCCTCCAACTCCTTGGGGAGGGCGTTAAACCATTGCCGCAGCAGAAAGACGCCAAACGCCCCGAACAGGCCCGGCACAATCAGGCCGGCATAGGTATCCACCCAGTGAAAGGTCTTCATCACGAAGAACAGCGGGACGATATTGACCTGCGGCGGAATCATCATCGTGACCAGGAACACCAGGAAGAACAGGTTCTTATGCGGGAAGTGCAGGCGGGAAAACCCATATGCCGCCATCGCGCAGAGAAAGACCTGCCCCAGCGTGGTTACAGACGCCACGATGACGCTGTTGAAAAAGTATTGCAGCATCGGCGCCTGCTGGAAGACCCGCGCATAATTGCCCCATTGAATAGGATTGGGAAACAGGTCCGGTGGGAATTTAAACACCTGCGCCTGCGTCATTAACGAGGTTGAGAGCATGACCCAAAAGGGGCCCATCATGGCCAGCGCCCCGCAGATGAGCGTGACCATCCAGAACAGTTTAGGCGTCAGCTTCATTGTAAACCCACTTCTTGCGCAGCCACCACTGGATCATCGTGATGGCAAGGATGATGATAAACAGGATGTAGGCGATGGCCGAGGCCGGGCCTACCTTGTAAAACTGGAAGGCGTTTTGGAAGAGCCAGAAAACCACAACCTGCGTGCTGTTCTCCGGGCCGCCCTGGGTCAGCAGGTAAACCGAATCGAAGGCCTGGAAGGCATTGATTAGGGAAACCGTCGTGACGAAAAACAGCGTCGGGCTCAACATGGGCAGGGTAATGCGGAAAAACCGCTGGATGGCGCCGGCCCCGTCGAGCGAAGCGGATTCGTACAGGTGGGTGGGGATACCCTGCAACCCTGCGAGCAGAATGACCATGTTGTAACCCATGTCCTTCCACACGCGCAGCAGGATGATGGAGAACATCGCCCACTGCGGATCGTAGAGCCAGGAAATGGGCTCGACGCCAAACAAGCCGATCAACGCATTCAACGGGCCGTAACGGGGATCGTACAACCAGCCCCAAACCAGGGCCACGCTGACCATGGGGGTAATGACCGGCAGGAAGAAGATGGTGCGGAAAATCCCGATCCCGCGCATAGCCCGACTCAACAGCAGCGCGGCAGACAGGGCCAGGAGAATTTCGAGCGCGACGCTGCCGGCCACAAAAACCAAGGTGTTCTGCAAGGTCTTCCAGAACAGGGGGTCGCCGAGGACGGCCTGGTAATTCTCCAGCCCCACGAAGACGGGCTTGCCCAGCAGGTTCCAATACGAAAAGCTTAACCCAAAGGACATCAGGACGGGAATGTACGTAAAGACCAGCAGCCCAAGGAAGCACGGCAGGATGAAGAACAGCGGCCAGCCCCAGGTTTTTAGCCAATTTGGCTTCGTTTGTACGATTTCGCTCATTGCAATAATTTCTCAATCCTGGGGGCCACACGACGCATGGCGACGCCCGCCTTTTCCCGCCCTTCCCATACTGGCTCCAACGCCAGGTTCAGCTCTTCCGCAATTTCATTCCACCGCACCGGCGTGTGGGAAGGATACCCGGTTTCGATGCTCTCGACAAAATAACGCCCATGGGCTGGCGGCGCTGCCAAAAACGCCTCAGATTGGGCCACATCCTTGCGCGCGGGGACAATCAGGCCGCTCTCGGAAAAAGCGTCCTGGGCTTCCGGGCTAGAGAGGAAGGCAATCAGTTCCCAGCTTTCCCTGGGGTGCTTTGTGGACTTGGCAATGGCATACCCGGAGGCATCCACGCCCACGACCGAACCGGCTTTACCCCGGGGAAAGGGAGCCACGTCCCAGTTAAACTTGGCTTGGGTGCGTAACACCGGCACGGTCCAACGGCCGCTGACCATCATGGCCAGCTTGTTTTGCAGGAAGAGCTGGCTGGCGTTGGCGCTGCCCGCCTCTTCCCGCGTGGGGGCAACATGGTAACGGTGCCGCAAATCCGCATAAAACTGCAAGGCCTGAGCGGCATCTGCGGAATCCAGCTCAAATTCTGCCAGGGTCTTGTCGAAAATATCGCCGCCTTCGCTCCACACAAACGGCAACCAGAACAGGGGCGGCTTGGGATAGAAGGAGACTCCCCACTGGTCCCGCTTGCCATCGTGATCGACATCCCGCGTCAGCTTTTTTCCAAGCCGCACGAGATCCGCCATTGTCCAATCGGCCCCTGGCGGCTGAACGCCCGCTTGCCTGAACAGATCCGCATTATAATAAACCACCAGGTTGGAGACATCTCGCGGGATGGCGTAGAGCTTTTTTTCCCAGGTCAACGCCTTCAGGGAGGTTTCAAAAAACGTTTCCCGCCCTAATGCGTCGACAGGCTCATCCAGCAGCTGATCCAGCGGCAGGAAAATATCGCTGTCGGCATACACCGGGTAGCTCAAGCTGTTCACAAAGATAACATCCGGAGCAAGCCCGCCGGCCAGCAGGATATGCAGCTTCTGGAAATAGTTTTCCGGGATATGGACAATCTCAACCCGGACTTTCGGATGGCGCTGCTCGAAGGCATCCACCAGTTTGCGAAGCAATGTTAACTCCTCGGCACTCCCCCATGTGGATAGTTTTAAAGTTGTCGAATCCGATTGCGCTGTATTACCGCAACCTGCAAAGCCGCTTGCGGCAAGGGCCATGCACACGGTTACGGCACACCCGGCGAGCCACGTTTTGGCTACGGAAAAAGTTAATATTTTTTTAATGCCGCGCAATTTGTAATTCAATCCTTTTTTATATACCTTAGAAAAAATCACGATTTTTACTGGGCTGAAATGCCGGACACAGGGCTGAAGCATGAATCCTCATCTTAACCTTATTTTAAACCAGTTTCCTCCATTAAAGAGGAAGCCCTTGTTGCGTTGGATGGCAGAAACTACCACGACGCACCCAAGTTACCACAAGGCGTACCTCAACTGCCTGGAAGTCTTGAAAGATCACCAGTTGCAGGATGTCCTGGACCGCAAGACCAAGATTGCCTTTACGTTGATGCACGAGTTCGGCAGCCGCCTCTCCCCTTCCACGATTCACATGACGCTGGTGGGCGCAGTCGAGAAGAAACTGCTCAGCCAGTAGAACTTGCATGAGAGCCTCGACAATGGTTGGTACTGTACGGTTTGGTGATCTTCACTTTGTACAAACCCCTCAAAATAAATGGAAGGTCGATTTAGCAAGAGAGCAAATGTCGCATATTTTAGGGGCTGAACCTGGACAATGCTTTGATATATTTTCTTATGCGGACAAGCAACCGGATGGCTCAAGCAAGGTAACATATCTGCGCCAATTGAATGATCAGACGTTGATGATTCAAAGAATGATGGCCTATATTTTAAATGTGTTTGGCATTCCGTTTACTGAGACGACAGCAAACAACCTAGCCACATTTTCCAGCTAGTCCGGCTGAAGCATGTTGCTTTTCTTTTTTAGCGGGCGAACCTGCGCACGGGAAACGGAAATCACATCGCTTAACTTAGAGATGGCCCGCCTCACCCGCTCCAGGTGATCGAGGTCGGCAATGTCCACCGTAATTTCGATGATGCCCAGGTTGTTGGCCAGCATCTTGACCCGCGCATTGGAAACATTGGTGTTGGTATCGGCAATCCGTGCCAGCACATCCTTGAAGATCCCGATGCGATCGATGATATGCACTTCCAGCCGAACGGCATGCACGTTTTTCTTGCCATCCTGGCTGCTGCGTTCCGTCCAGTTCACGTTCATCATGCGCTCGCCGTCCACATGGCTAAGGTTAAGGCAGTCATCCCGATGAATCATTACGCCCCGCGAACGGGTCACGACTCCCACAATGGGATCGCCGGGCAAGGGGGCACAGCATTTCGCCAGGTGATAGAGCATCCCTTCCAGCCCCTCGATTTCTTCCTTGCTGGGCTTGCGCTTTTGGAACACATTGGCGTTGGCAATAGTTTCCAACGGCGTCATGGCGGTCTTGTCTTCCTTCTCGCGCTCCTTCTTCAGGCGGTTCAGGATTCGTGGCAGGGAAATTTCCCCGTAGCCCAAGGCCAGGAACATATCCTCCATCTTGGTATAGTTCAATTGCAAAGCCACTTCCTGCATTTTGCCGCTTTTAATGAACTCATCGACGGCGTTGCGGGTAAGTTCGGCTTCCAACAGCATCTTGCCCTGCTCGATATGCTCCTCGCGGAAGTTCTTTTTAAACCACTGGCGAATGCAACTGCGCGCATGCTGGGTCTGGACAAACTTAATCCAGTCCAGGCGGGGCGTGGCCTTTTTATTGGTAATAATCTCGACGATATCCCCGTTGCGAAGCTGGTAATCCAGCGGCACAATGCGGCCATTCACCAGCGCGCCCGTGCAGGAGTTGCCCACCTGCGTGTGGACGCGATAGGCAAAGTCCACGGGGGTCGCGCCTTGCGTCAGGTCGAACACATCGCCGCGCGGCGTAAAGACAAACACCTCATCGCGGAAGAGATCCAGCTTAACGTTTTCCACGTACTCCTGGGCGTCGTTGGAATCCTCGCGCAGCTCCAACATCTGCTTGAGCCAGGAAAGTTTCTGCTCCTCCTGGC
>CALAJO010000122.1 GCA_937922745.1 uncultured cyanobacterium | reverse complement strand
CTCCCTGGAAAAAGGACTTTAAAAAAGAAAAAGGCGCCCTGAAACAGGCGCCTAAAGCACTTGGAGTGTATGAACGATAGGTGTGGAGAGTTGGAGAGTATGAGGGTAAATCTGTTAAATGTGTTTGCGGATGACGGCCTCGACTTTGCCCTGAAGCTCAACTTCATTTTCGCGGACAATGATGGGTTCCATGTTGCTGTTGGCCGGTTGCAAGCGAATCAATCCGCCGTTTTCCTTGTAAAACCGCTTGAGGGTGGCAGACTCCCCGTTGACCAGGGCCACGACCACATCGCCGTTACGGACGCGGGATTTAGGGTTAATCATCACCAGGTCGCCATCCATAATGTGATCCTCGATCATGCTTTCGCCCCGCACTTTAAGGATATAAGCGCCGTCACTGGCGAGGTCTTCGCATAAGTCAAACGTCTCAACCGTATCGGTGGCCGTCTGCAACGGGCTGCCGGCGGCAATCACGCCCAGGATGGGCAGGGTGCCTTTTTTCTGGATGAGATCCGGCCGGACGGTGATGGCGCGACGCTCACTCGGGTTCCACGTAATGAAGTTCTTCTTTTTTAAGGCACTGAGGTGGTAATGGATGGTGGACGTCGAAGTGACATCGCACAGCTCGCAAAGTTGCTGGATGCTCGGCGGGTAGCCGTTCTCGGCGATGAATTGAATAATGGCTTCCAGAACAGCACGTTGCTTAGAAGGAAGACTATCCATGGGGGTACCGGCTCCTTATCCTTTGCTTTCTTCGTTTGGTTTAACCACGCCCGCCCCGATGAGAGACCGGGTGCTTGTTTTGGGAGTCGAACAATTTTTCTAGTCCGTGAATTTATTATCACAATGTTTTCCATTTTAGGCAAGAACATATTTTCGATAAACCTCAAAAACATTTTGCTTCTAAGAAAAAATTCCTCAATCACTTCCTTATACGCTTATTATGTCAACATCCTCAACTTTGGCAGATGAATCTGTTGCCGGATGAGCTTGTTTTCAGGGGACTACATGCAAGTTGGCGGATCTTCCGAAATGTGCCTCAATAAGGGCTATAGCAAGCCCTTGTCTTAATTTGACTGCATTTTGGGGCATTTGTATTTTCCAGGCCGGATGAAGCCTTTATGGAACAATGGCGTGGTAAGGATAGCCATCTAGGGAATTGTAGAGGCAAGCGACCAAAACGCATAATGAAGGATGATTCAACGGTCAATAGCGTCAATTATGAGGGATGAGTTATATGGAAAATAAAGAATTTACATCCGGTTTAGAAGGGGCTGGTGCGGACTGGGTTCAGGAATCCGGTGGAAGCTCCTACAGCAAGGAGTCCGATTATAACGTGGCCAGTGGCGGCGTTGGCGCCCAAGCCGGCAAAATCGGCGAACAGGTTTCCGCCAAAATGGATGACGTGAAAGTCCAGGTTCGCGAGCGCGCCAGCAAGGTGAAAGATCAGACCACCCGTGGCATTGATCGGGTGACCACTTATTTCCGCGAACATGACAAACAGGAAATCATGCAGGATCTGGAGCAGGTCATTCGCAAGCACCCGGGCAAGAGCGTGATTGCCGGGATGTTCCTGGGCTTGATGGTGGGTCGCATCATTAAATAATAGCTGTTGGCAGATAACCTAACGATTGCAGAGGTTTTCCCCATGAGTATTTATCAAATGCCCCGGCCGGAAGAACGGCACAGCGTCCCGGATTTGATTCGCCAACTTTTTTTAGAGCTGGGCGAATTGATTCAACAACACATCCAGCTTGCCAAAACCGAAGTGCGGGAAGAGGCCGTCCTCATTTCCAAGGCGGTTGCGCTGGGCGTGGTTACGCTGATGCTGGTTCAGGTCACGCTCATCTTTGTTGGGCACCTGTTGATTAACCTGTTCCAGTTAACCGAACTCGGCGTCATCGGATCCACGGTGATTACGATCCTGCTGTTTTTGGGCTTAACGGCCGTTGGCGGCTACTTGTGCTTCAAGCAGGTCAAAACGGCGCAGAACATCCTGAAACAGCGTGATCCCAACGAAACTTAGCAGTTAACGAATAAAAAAGGAAACGAATACATGGCTCAATCGATACCTCAAATTCGCACCGATATTGAACAAACCAAGGGAAACATCAACAGCACCGTAAACGAGCTTGGCGAACGGTTGCAGGAGATGAAAGACTGGAAAACCATTGTTCAGCGTTATCCATTGCCCAGCCTGGCTGCGTCCGTGGTGGCGGGCCTGGTGTTCTCCGGGGCCATTTCGCCCTTCTCCAAGAACATCAAGCGCAGCATCGGGCAAACCTTAACCGCGACCGCATCCGCCTTCCTGATGCAGCAACTGAAGGAGCGCATTTCCGGCGAGCGAACAGTTGTTGTTACGGAACCCAGGTAGCGTGACGCAGGGGAGAGGTATCGGGAGCTTTTAGATACTCCTATTTCTAAAACACAAACCGCTGATCAGGCTTGATCAGCGGTTTTGCAATGCTTACGAGCGTTATACCGTTACAACCAGGTTTTGCTCTTTCAGTGTCTTGGTCAGCAGTGGCACAATCTGAAAAACGTCGCCGACGATGCCAAAGTCGGCAATCTCAAAGATAGGGGCGTCGCCATCCTTGTTAATGGCGATAATCATTTTACTCGAACTCATGCCCACCTGGTGCTGAATAGCCCCGGAAATGCCGATTGCAAAGTAGATCTGCGGGCTGACGGTTTTGCCGGTCTGCCCCACCTGCTCCGCATGCGGTCGCCACCCGGCGTCCACAACGGCGCGGGAAGCGCCAACGGCAGCACCCATGGCTTCCGCCAGGCTTTCCACCATCCCGAAGTTTTCCGGGCCTTTTAACCCGCGGCCGCCGGAAACGACAATCTCGGCCTCTTCCAGTTTCTTGCCGGTTTTGGTTTCGCTTTTCATGGTTTCCAGTAACTTCGTGCGGGCCATCTCTGGCGAGAGGGCAGGCGTGAGGGTTTGGGAATTAACAGCCCGGCTGGTGTCCAGTGCGGTTTTGGCGTAAGCCTTACCGCGAATGGTCGCCATCTGCGGCCGATGGTTGGGACTGATCACGCTGGCCAGCATGTTCTCACCGAACATGGGGCGGGTGGCTTCCAGGTGTCCATCGGCATTTATTTCCAAATGCGTGCAATCCGGCGCGATACCGGCGCGGGTGCGGGCGGCGACGCGCGGCATAAAGTCGCGGCTGGTGGAGGTGGCGCCCATCAGCACGATGCTGGGTTTGCGCTCCTCAATCAAATCGGCAACGGCCTTGGTAAACAGTTCCACCTGGTATTGGCCTAACAGGTCGTGCTTGAGCGAAAGCACCTGATCGGCCCCGGCATGGCTCAGCATCGCTTCCGCGTTGGTGGTATCCATCCCCGTGCCGGAGAGCAGCACGGCGGTAATTTCGGCAGGAGCGGACGGGTTGAGTGTCTTTGCGGCTTCCAGGGCTTCCAGGCTCACGTCATACAGTTCGCCGTTGCGGTTCAGCTCCGCAATGACCCAAATGCCTTTATAGTCATTCATATTCATGGCGATTCCTTTCTCCTGTCCTAAATTACTTTGCGCTCACGCAAAAAGCCAATCAGTTCGTTGACGGCAACTTGCGGATCGGCCCCGTCAATCTTCTTGCCGCCCTCTTTCTTGGGCCTGCGCCAGGTTTTCAGGGTAACCGTCGTGGAGCCGTTGGCGCCAGCCTGATCTGTCGGCAGACCAATGGCGGCGGCGTCGTGGGTCGGAATCTCCGTGCGGTTGGCTTTCATCACGCCCTTAATCGAAGGGATGCGGGGTTCGTAATCACACTTCATCATGCAGAGGACGCCCGGCAGGGCCATCTGGAAGACTTCCACACCCTGCTCCACTTCCCGGTGGGCCTGGACGGTTTTCGGGTCGGCCACGTCCACCCTTTTGCAGAAGGTCACGCTGGGGACGCCCAGGAACTCCGCCAGGGCCGGGCCGGTGATGCCGCTCATATCATCGGTGGCAAACTGGCCGGTCAGGACCAAATCAAAATCCGGGACGAGTTTTTGGATGGCATGCTTTAAAGTATTTGCTGAAGCCCAACTGTCCGCGCCGTTAAAGGCGTCATCCGACAGCAGGAAGGCGTCATCGCAGCCCATGGCAATGGCCCGTTTCAGCACTTCCTTGGCTTGGGCCGGCCCCATCGAAATAACCGTGACCTTGCTGCCTTCATGGGCCTCTTTCAAGCGGATGGCGGTTTCTACGGCGTATTCGTCAAACGGATTCATTATATTTTCGACGCCTTCGCGCATCAGTTGATTATTCGCGTCGAACTTCAAATGCGCGGTATCGGGAACCTGCTTTACACAAACCACAATATTCATGCCAATTACCCTTCCTTTAATCCAACAGGCATACTGCATTCTTCCACACTGTATTGAAAAAACAAACCCAACGCAATGTAGCGCCCCGGATAATTGTATTTGACCGGGTTTCCTTTATAATGCTTGCATATGCTTAGGCAAGCGTTTGCCAGAATGGAGGTTGACGATGAAAATTTTATTGCCGGTCGATGGCTCCGAGCCTTCGCAAAGCACTTTACAGTGGGCGACCCGCTTTTTTAACAAGGACACATCCGAAATCTATTTGCTCACGGTCGTTCACAAGTCCCCGCCGGAAGTGGTGGCAGAGGAATACCAGGTAGAAGATGCCTTGAAACTCATCGAGAAGGCCAAGGCCGAACTGACATCCCAAGGGTTTAACGTTGTTTCCGCCGAGTACATGGTGGGCGATCCCGCGGAAAGCATCTGCCGCTACGCCTCCGATAAACAGGTGGAGCAGATTGTGATCGGATCGCACGGGCGCACCGGCCTGGGCAAAATGCTGTTTGGAAGCGTCAGCTCCGCCGTCTTCGAATGTGCCGATCAGCCTGTCTTCATCCATAAGAACAAGGCCTCCAGCAAAGTGATGTTTTAATTTAGGGTTAATAGCCGTTCAATCCCGTTTTCTTAATTGAAGACGGGATTTGTATTTATGCAATTTTAAAATCGGTGTTGTTTTCATTGTTCATATTACAGTCTGTTGAATGTTGATCATGAAAATAGTTCCACCCACGTTGCACTCTCGTATTCGTTTTGGTTATCTTCAGCCATTGCATAATAGTCAGTGGCAACAACTTAAGCAGGCCGGTCAGGATAAACGGGCAGAAGCAAGGGAACAAGTAAGAAAGGATGAATTAAAGCTGTTTGAAGCGACTCGCGAAGGTCAGATGCCTTTTCTTGGAACAGGTGGAATTACTGCTGAAACTGTCTTTGATATTTTATTTCGTTCATTGCATGCCTACCAAAAAGCAAAGGATAATGCGGGCCGATCATTACCTGTTAGAGAAACTTCCTTATTTTCAGCTTTGGGGCTGTCGCAGATCAATCAAGATGACCTAGATACAGCGTTGGCCATACAGGAAGAGCATTTGGCAAGCACGCTCGAAACAACGGTTCAATTGATAGCAGTTACGCGTCACGAAAGTCAGGATGGGATACAAGCTTTAAAATCTTATAAATCATACTGCCGCAATAGTTTTGAAAATTATCCGGATGTTCGGGATTTACTGGAATTACACCTATCTCAACCAGATCTTTTATCCATTGCAAAAAGAGCGTTCGGCCAGTTAGAAGGGTTGGATCCTACTGCCTTTGTTGTAGCAATGGATAAGCTATCTGGTGCTATTAAAGAGGCGCGCTCGGCAGATAACCTGATCGAAGAAGAAAAACAGATGCTTCTCGTTTCAGTCGACGTACTCCGCCGGAGCCGAGAGCATTTTACAGAAATGTTAAGACTTCATCGGTATCCTCCGCAACAGTTTGAAGAGCTGATGCAAGGCGTCCAAAATGCCAAACATTATACGCCCACATCCCGAGAATGGTTTGCCTTGAAATATGCTTTTCTTAACCGCTTCACCACTGAGGAGTAATTTAGGGATTGGTTGTATGAAGGCTCAGCCTGAATCCGAAAGCATATATGAAATTGATTTGTCCAAACCTTTACGTTTACGTTAAGGTAAGGTATATTGAAGGAGATCCTCTTTTATTGTCAGCAATGTTTGTGAATCATTTGAGCGGGAACAATTTATTACTACATTTGTTTTGATAGATTGTATCGTGCTACCGACTCCGATAGAATGAAATGGCTTTGGAAAAGCTATACAAAAATGAGGTAAAGCCCCTTGAGTACGTTGGAAAGTCTCACCAGTCAAGAGTATAAATACGGCTTCCGCACGGATATCGAGTCTGAGGTTATCCCCAAAGGGTTAACGGAAGACACGGTCCGGCTGATTTCCAAAATCAAGAAAGAGCCGGAATTTATGCTGAACTTTCGCCTGAAGGCGTTCCGCCACTGGTTGACGATGGAAGAACCCAAGTGGGCCAACGTGACTTACCCCCAGATTGATTACCAGGATATTATTTACTACGCGGCGCCTAAGCCCAAAAAGAAGCTGAACAGCCTGGACGAAGTGGATCCGGAATTGTTGCGGACGTTCGACAAGCTGGGGATTTCCCTGAGCGAACAAAAACGGTTAAGTGGCGTAGGCATGGCGGTGGATGCCGTTTTCGACAGTGTTTCCGTAGCCACGACGTTTAAAAAGGACTTGCTCAAGCACGGGATCATCTTCTGCTCCTTCTCCGAAGCGGTGCAGGAATACCCGGAACTGGTTGAGAAATACCTGGGCAGCGTGGTGCCGTATACCGATAACTATTTTGCGGCGCTGAACGCTGCCGTGTTTAGCGATGGATCGTTCTGCTATATTCCACCCAACACGATTTGCCCGATGGATTTGTCCACGTACTTCCGCATCAATACCGAAGGTTCCGGGCAGTTTGAGCGCACGCTGCTGATTTGCGACGAGAACTCCCGCGTCAGCTACCTGGAGGGCTGCACCGCTCCTCAGTTTGATACCAACCAGTTGCACGCGGCGGTGGTGGAATTGGTTGCGCTGGATAACGCCGAGATCAAGTACTCTACCGTGCAAAACTGGTACGCGGGCGATCCGCAAACCGGCAAAGGCGGCATCTACAACTTTGTGACCAAGCGGGGCAAATGCGCCGGCGTTAACTCCCATATCTCCTGGACGCAGGTGGAAACCGGCTCCGCCATTACCTGGAAATACCCGAGCTGCATCCTGCAAGGGGACAATTCCAAGGGGGAATTTTACTCCGTGGCGTTGACCAACCACTTGCAGCAGGCCGATACCGGCTCCAAGATGATCCATATCGGGAA
>CALAJO010000121.1 GCA_937922745.1 uncultured cyanobacterium | reverse complement strand
AAAGCGTGTTATTGCGAGGGGCGCAGCAACGTGGCAAGTTCTCTGTCCCCTCTCCCACGTTAGTGGGGGAGGGCTAGGGTGGGGGGAAGCTACAGCCCTCATTTTGGAGATAGCTGACTTGGAGGTGGCCGCTATTGAGGGGCTTCGGCTTACAACCTGGCTGGGTAAAGCCCCCACCCTAGCCCTCCCCCGTTGCACGGGAGAGGGGACAGATCCTGTTTTCGGCCGCTCTTGCATTACGGCCTCGCAATGGCAAGGGGAAAAGCGTTTCATTGCGAGGCGCGCAGTGACGTGGCAGGTTCTTTTTTCCGCCAGCCGGCACTAGCGTGTTATTACAAGAGACTGCTTGACGGCCTCTAAAGCCTCGGCCACTTTATGGCCGGACTTGCCGCCGGCCTGGGCAAAGTTAGGCTTGCCGCCGCCGCCGCCATCGCACAGGGAAGCGGCCTGTTTTACAATGTCACCGGCTTTAAAGCCCTTCTCAATCCAGGCCTTTGCAACCGAAACCACAAACTGGGCCTTGCCCTCCACGTTGGCCCCAAGCACCACCAGCCCGTCCGGCAGGCGTTGGGCCAGGTTTTCGGCCATAAATTTCAACACATCGGCGCTTTCGGCTTCCACCTGGGCAATCAGCAAGCGGTCGTCTTGCGGTTGCTGGTTCAACAGTTGGCGCACCTGCGTCAAGGCCATCTTCTCCTGAAGGGATTTGAGCAGTTTTTCCTGCTGTTTTTTCTCGTCCAGCAAGCGCTCAATCCGGGAGACAACTTCGCGTTCCGGCACCTTTAGCAAGGCAGAGGCCTTGTCCAGTTCCGCCTCAATGGAAAGCATCTGGTGCAGGGCCAGTTCTCCGGCCACATACTCCAGGCGGCGAACCCCGGCGGCGATGGCCCCTTCCGAGGTGATTTTGAACAGGCCGATATCGCCCATGCGCTCCACATGGGTGCCGCCGCACAACTCCTTGCTGTAAGGGCCAAAGCTGATAACCCGCACGTTGTCGGCATACTTCTCGTTAAACATGGCCACGGCGCCGCTGGCCCTGGCGGCCTCCAGGTCCATCACGTCCACGGTGCGGGATTCGTTCCGCAGGATCCACTGGTTCACCATCATTTCCAGTTGGTTCAGTTCTTCATCCTTCAGTGCGCGGTTAAAGGTAAAGTCAAACCGCGCGCCATCCGGCCCAACATACGATCCGGCCTGGCTGACATGCTCGCCGAGCAGCTTTTTAAGCGCGGCGTGCAACAAATGAGTTACGGAGTGGTGGCGCATCGTGCGCTGCCGGGCATCCGGGTTTACTTCCGCTTGCACGGGCGTGCCGGCCTTAATTTCCCCGCCTTGATCGAACAGGCAGTGGTGGATGAAGAGATCGCCAATCTTCTTGGTGTCTTTCACCACAATGGTTTGGGCCTTGTAACCATCGGCCACGTATAAAATTCCCCGGTCGCCAACCTGCCCGCCGGACTCGCCGTAGAAGGGGGTTTGATCCAGGATGATCTCAAACGGCTGGTTGGTGCCGCCAAAGGATTCCACCCGCTTGCCGTTGTGCAGCATAGCGATGATCTCGGCCTCGCTGTCCAGCGCGTCATAGCCCAGGAAGGTGGTTGGGCCAAATTCCTGGAGGATTTCCGCATACGCCTGGTCGGCCACAATGGTTTTATCCCCTTGGGCGGCGCGGGCTTTTTCGCGCTGGGCCGTCATGGCCTTCTCAAAGCTGGCCTCATCAACCGCGAGGCCTTGTTCCTGGGCCAGTTCCTGCGTCAGCTCAAACGGAAAACCATAGGTGTCGTACAGCTTAAAAACGTCTTCGCCGTTGAGCTGCTTGCTGCCGGAAGATTTTGCCGCTAGCACCAGTTCCTCCAGCAACTTGGAGCCACGCTCCAGCGTGTCCAGGAAGCGGCGCTCCTCGGCCTTAATGGTATCGACGATATGGTTGTAATGCTGCTTCAGCTCCGGATAGCTCTCCTGGTACATATCGCGGATGGTGGAAACCAGTTTAAAGAGCATCGGCTCGTTAATACCCAGCTTTTTCGCATACCGAATCCCACGCCGTAAAATCATCCGGATGACATAACCGCGCCCTTCGTTGCTGGGGGTAATGCCGTCGGCAACGGCAAAGGTGACGCAACGCATATGGTCGGTCACAATTTTAAGCGCCACATCGATGTCCGGATCCGCCTTGTAGCGATGGCCCGTCATATCCGCGAGTTTTTTGAGGATGGGGAACAGCAGATCCGTCTCAAAGGTGTTCTCCACTTCCTGCATCACCGTGGTAATGCGCTCCAGGCCCATACCAGTGTCCACGTTTTTCTTTTCCAGCGGGCTGAAGTTGCCTTCGGCATCCTTGAACAGCTCCATAAACACCAGGTTCCAGATTTCGACGTAGCGCTCGCAATCGCACTTGCTGATGTGGCACGCCGGCGAGCAGGCGTATTTTTCGCCACGGTCGAAATAAATCTCGGAACAAGGGCCGCAAGGGCCGGTTGGGCCAGGCGGCCCCCAAAAGTTATCCTTCTCATCCCGATCGATGACGCGCTCCGCCGCCAGGCCAATCTTCTTTTCCCAGATTTCACGGGCTTCCTTGTCGCTGTAATACACGGAAACCCACAGGCGATCGACCGGCAATTCGTAAACCTGGGTCACCAGCTCCCAGGCAAAGGCGATGGCGTCTTCCTTAAAATAATCGCCGAAGCTGAAATTCCCCAGCATCTCGAAAAATGTATGGTGTCGGTTGGTTCTTCCAACATATTCCAAGTCCGACGCCTTGCCGGAAACCCGCGCGCATTTTTGCACCGTCACCGCCCGCGGCGGATTCGGGGGCGGTTCGACGCCAAGGAAAACCGGGACAAACGGGAGCATGCCGGCAGGGGTGAGCAACACCGTGGGGTTAGAGGGGATCAGGCTTGCGCTGGGCTGATGCATGTGCCCTTTGCCCTGGAAAAATTCGATAAACTTGCGTCGGATATCGGCTCCCGAAAGTTTCATAGTCTGTTTTGTCCTGTTCTCTTCATGTTGCCTGACGGAGGGGTACGCGACCAAAGGGGATGTCAAAAAGATGCATCCGGCCAATGACGTCCACTTGATTATCGGGTTAATAGAGGTTTTTTTGTAGGGGGGACACATCTAATATGTTTCAAGTACAATAATATAAAAGACATGAATTTTTACAGAGGTCGTTTTCAATGACAAATGATGTTCCCGTATCCGTAAGATCCGAAGGCAGCAAGACCATTGTGGACGTTGAAACCGATAACGTGGATTTCCGCAATGCCGAGCTTTTAAAATCCATGCTGACGGATTTGGTACAGGAAGGCAACAAAAACCTGGTACTCAACCTTCGCAATGTCAATTTTATGGACAGTTCCGGCCTGAGCGTCCTGCTGACCGGTAAGCGCGTTTCGGAAGAAGTGGGCGGCAGCTTCAGCATTTGCGGCCTGCAAGGGTATGTTAACAACCTCATCAACTTGACCAACCTCAACAAAACCATCGCCGTCTATCCCACGGATTTGGAAGCCATTAAAGGATAGTCCGCCAAAAAGTTCAGTGAAAGACACAGCCTTTTATCGGTTGTGTCTTTTGCTATTGATAGGTATCCAGGATTAACGGTTCGTTTAGCACAAATACCAGGCGTGTTCCGGGTGTCAATTTCACATGCTCTCCCATGGCGCGGGGGCCGGTGTGCATGATTCGTCCATACGTGCCGATGCGTTCCACATGGTAAGGAACTACTTCGATTTTGGTGCCCTGGGTGGTTTCCCCGCCCCAGTAATCATTCTCCTTGCCGGTGCTGACCTGGCCCTGAATGGGCATGGAATACCCTTTCGACAGCCAGATGCGGTTAAAGTTGATTTTTAGGACGGCGTTTTTGCCGAAAATGGGCTGCTCCACCCGAACGACTTTGCCTAAAAGGCGATCCGATCGGCTGAGCGCCCTTTTCGTCCCGATAAACAGATCCTGCGTAATAAAGGCGCTGACGGGCTGCCCCACATAAGCGCTCTCCGTCGTCAGCGAATCCTGCAAGACCACGTGAAGCGGTGTCCCCACGGGGAACTGCTGCTGCGACATGGAAACCTCTTCGATAATCGGCGGGGGCGGGGCAGCGCTCGCCAGCGGCGTGACGATTGACGAAAAGGTTGAGGCTAAAAGGGAGAGGGCAATCAAGTGCTGGGTCATACGGTGGCTTCCTTCTTCATCCATCATCGGCCGGATCGTAAAAAAATGTATGGTTTATCTTTTATAGTGTGAAAATTTTTGCGAGAATCTCTATTAAAGGTTGGGCAAGCAGTCTTAAATTGATTCAGGTTGCTTACAGAAGATCGGTGAGTCAGGAGGGATTATGAGAATACAGTACAATTGTTATGCCAGGCGGGATCAAGCCCGTTTTTCGGATGTGCGGATTGAGGAATTCTTAATGGCGAGTGGGCCTGCAAGATATAGCGTCCATTTCCTGGATTCCAAAAATAACCGTGTGGGGCCCGGAGCGTTTCAATTTGTGGATGGGCAAAACCGCAAATGGGATTTTACCAATCTGCTTACCGGCCCCAACCCCTTTTCCGAACTTTCTGAGAAGCTGTTTCTGGTATCGCAGTATGAGGATGAGGTTGCTAGAAACAGGGCGCTACAGGGCCTTGCCGGGGCAATAAACGAAGGGTTGAGGACGTATCTTCAAGCTTTTCTTGAGAGCTGGCGAAAGGAGAACGACCGCAAGGTGTTTAAGATGGGTGATCAGTCCTTGACGGGGAAAGCCTTTTGGCAAGTGATCCAGACTATCCATGATGGGCTGAAAGGCAAGACCGCCAAAGACTGGCTCGCCCAAAACGACTTTGAGGAAGGGGAAACGAACTTTCAGCGGCAGCGGCAAAAGCTGACCCTCAGTTTCAACTGAGCGAAGCCGTAAAAGGGACTGATTTTTGGCGCGAAAAATGTTAGTCTGAAAGGATGGCAGAAAACAAACGGTAACGGTTATCTTGGCTCAAACCCATCTGTCCTGGTCGTCCCAAATCCTGGCCTTGCCGGTTGGCTCATTTCTTTCGCGGCATAGCTGGCGCATCCTGGAGAAATACGTCCAGTCCGGTGCAGCTTCGCAGCGGGTTCACCGGCTGGTCGAGTTTTTCAAGACGCTCGACTGGCTTCCCCTGGAAGAGATCTCGCCGAACCCGCTCAAGCATCTGGCTGCCCTGGAAGCCCGTGCGATTGAACGGGACATTGAGGCTTACCTGGAGGCCAAGCAGGAAAAGCGCCAGACCCAGCGCGAAAAAAGGGAAGCCTATAAAATCCGCGTGTTCGAATACTTTAGGAGCCAGGTGTCTGCCAGCGACAAGGCCCAGCTTGAAAAGCTGCGGGATTACGAACTGGAGCGCCTTGGGGACGATATGAACTGGAAGCACTATTTCTGGTTTACATCGTTTAAGCAGATTGATGCGTTTGTCTCGCAGTCGGCCCAGGCCCGAAAGGCCTTAATCCAACAGTTTATCCAGGATGTGGAAACCCGCAAGAAAAACGAGGACCGGTTGCGGGAGGGCACGTATGAAGAGTATTACTGGGGCAGCCGCCACACCTGCAATGAGCCCGATGGGGTTGAGGCCTGGTTTTATGCGCAGACGCAGCAAAAAACCTCCCGGCAAACCGTGCCCAGAAACAAAACGCCCCTGGAAAAAGCCTATGACCAACTGGCATTAAAACCGGGCTGCACGTTAAAGGAAGTTCGCAGCCAGTTTCGGCAGATGGCCCTGCAATACCACCCGGATACGCCCGGTGGCAGCAGCGAGAAGATGAAAGCCATCCTGGCGGCATATGACCTCATTAAGCGGCTGCATCCCCAACCGTAATATTTCCGATTGATACAGGGTTGCGGTATAATTGGAAACAAGAGGTATTAGGGGATCAACCGATGACGACTGAAATCGAAACGTGGGCCGAGTCCTTTCAATTTTCGGAAGAATTGAAATTGCTGGAAGATTTATACCAGCAGCAGCATCGCGATGAGATGCAGCAGCAGATTAAGGAAACGTCCAGTGAAGCCCCCAAGGCCAAGGCGTCTTCCGCCCAGCCTGCGAAACCGGAAACCAAGGATACTGCCTTTTTGAACCAGGTTTCCGAAAAGATTGCCGAGCGTCTGCGGGATTATGTTTCCAAGCCGGAGTATGTGGCCGAATATTTGAAAATAAAGGAGTTGGAAAAAGATAACGCCGCAATGGCGCACCAGATCCAATCCCTTTTACGCCGTGTTGACGAGCTGGAAGCCGAAAATGAGATCCTGCGCCAGGATGGCCAGCGCTACCACTCGGTTTTTGGGAAGTTTTACTTAAAATCCTGATTCCGCTTTCTGTAATAAAGGCTTGTTGATTCCGCGCGTTTGCGGTACAAAGCCATGGTCTTTTCAGGGAAATCCGGTGAAAATCCGGAGCTGTGCCGCAACGGTCAATCCCTTATGGGATGAGCCCGAACACCTGACAGATGCATTTCTTGCGAGCACAAGGAGCGAATGTGATGCCTTTTGATATTTTGATTGATGACCCTACGTTACCCCGCAACCCCGCCTTTGCCTGTGACGTATGGTAACGCCCTATATTTACCCAACCCAGCCCTACAGTCCCTTTAGCAGGCCGCAGGCCAAGCCGCTATCCGCAGGGGTAAAGGAAGCGCCTTTATGGGAAATATCCAATAACAACGACCCTTTGACCCGCTTTACGCTTAGCAACCGCCTGTTTAACTATGTTAGCCCGATGCAGGCCCTGGCCTTGTTTGCTGCGGGGATGGGATCGTCCTTTCCATTAAAGTGGTTTGCCAACGGCCTTAAGATGAAGCCGTTGAACGTGAAACTGATCAACCGGTTCGACAATTTTTCCGATCCGGTGGCGGCCTTGGCCAAAAAGGCGGATGGTGTGGAGGAGCAGACGGCGGTTTACATTACCCAAGGCCCGGGCGCGGCCCTTATCTTCGCGCTTAAAAACCCTGGCCCCGTGCAGGACAGGTTAAAGGCCTACTTCGGCGCTTCCGTTGCGGGCTACCTTTTGGGCACACTGGCGGATGGGTTGCAGGAAGTGTGGGTTCGCAAGGAGGAAACCCAGATTCGGGCAGACCTGCTGAACCGTTTGTCCGTCAACTTCAGGAACAGCATTCGGGAAAAGAACAACTTCGATAACGAGCTTCGCGAGACGGCCCGCCAGAAAATCACTACCATGTTGAAGCAATGCAATATCCCGCAGCCGGAAGCCCTTTTAATGCCCCTTCCAGACGTCTCCGGCAGCAAGCAGTGCAACTACCCTTACGAGCCGGCCCATTTTTCCGCGCCAACCATTCCGCCGGTTGTTTATCGGCGCTTTGGGGAAAGCGGTGAGGAAAAAACGCATGCCCCCAGTTCCCTGCAACTCAAGCTGGTTAAAGGGGGTATTTACGGGTTCGGCCTGATAACCGGCCTGCTGGGCCAGTATGTATTCGACCTGATGCAGAAGGGGACGCAGTTTACAAAGGGCATCAAGCAGGTTTCCAGCCAGGCGGTCAATAAGCTGTATCTCTGTTTTAACATTACCGAACTGGAGGCATTGTTCCTCACGGGCAACCTGAGAATCCTACTGTCGGTTTTGGGCATCACTGCCCTGGCCAAGTTAGGCAAAATGCTCGTCCAGGGGTATCGCAGCATCGAAGTAACCCGCCAGAACGCCAAGACGGAACTGACCTACCAGTCTTACAACTGGATGGCGCTGGATCCGACTTACCATCGCATTGCGGAAGAGGAGGCCTTGACGGAATCCCTGAAGAAGCTGTACGAAGCCATTCCTTACGAGTGGAATAACCGGCAACTGCTGGGCCAACGCATCCAGACCATTTTAACCAATGTGGGGCGCAACTCGGCGCCCAAATACTTCCAGATGACGCCGCCTGTTAACCTGGTAGATGCCCGAAGCTAGCTCTGGCGGTAAACGCTGCGGCTCATCAGCCGGTTAATGCGCTGCTGAAAAGGTAATTGCGGGTAAGCTCGGCCAAACACATGCAATTCCAGGTTATTGAGGCGGGAGGCAATATAAGTTCCCTCGTAGGTTCGCCCGAATATCTGGCTTTCCAGCATGGAGAGCGCCGGGGCAAATGGCTGGCTAATAGTATTGGCGGCCCCAAAAGGCACGGTGCCCATATTGTTATTCTGAAACATCGGCCCGAGCGCGCCACCGGGAAACTGCATCGGATCGCGACGGGGCGCAACGGCTTGTGGCCCGTACGGATATCCGAAGTTAGGACGATACACCTGACCGGGGGGAATGATAATGCTGTTGGGTGCGGAAGGAACCAAAATCTCGGTTTGGGTGGTCCACGTGCCAGGCCCCTGGTAAACGGTGGTTGTCTGGCTATTTTGGTAAACCGGCGCACCAATGCCGCTGACGGAGCCTGTTCCTTGCACGCCCAGTTGGTGCTGAACCTGGGCAGGCAGCATGCTCATCATTTCCCTGCTGAAAGGCTGGCCTCCCAGCAGTTCGGTACCTATAACCGCCGGCGCAGGAGAAGCAGCCTGTGGCGGATAACCCGGCACATAGGATTGCGCAGGCCCGACAGTGGGCGACTGCTGCACCACGGGTCGCTGGCTTGCATAATTCGCCATCAGCTTGCCCATGCGTTCATCGATGGAGCCGGGTTGGGCTGCGCCGAAAAGTTTCTTTTCCAGTCTCGCAAGCCGGTTGATAATCAGTTCGCCGCCGTAGGTCCTGCCGATCAGGCGTTCCTCCAAGGCATTCAACTGGTCATAAATCGCCAGGTTGCTCGGGATAAAATCCTGGGCCTTGCTGGGCAATGTGGAGTTCCTTTCCTCCAGGCTCAGCGGGTTTTCCGGCAATACCTTCAGCGTCAGTTGATCCACACGATCTACCAGTGGCAGATGGCTGAAGTTTTGCTGGAACACTTGTTGCTCTAAGCGCGATAACCGTTTCTGGATAGGCTCATGGGCAAAATGTTGCTTGTAAAGCCGTGTCTCCATCTGGGAAACCAGCGGATAGTCGGTTCCGTCCCGGGTTTCCGGCAAGCCATCCAGCTCACGGATTTCTCTCGACGGCGGAATTTCATCGCGTTTCAAATCCGGGTGGGCGCTTTTAAACGTGTTCTTTTCAAATACCGCCTCTATCTGTTGTTGGCGTGTTTGAGGCGTTCCCGGCTGGGCTTGCCCGAATATAACGGTTTCAATCCGTCCCAGGCGACTTTCCAGCGCATCCGAGGGATAATCGCGCGTAAACAGGTTCTTCTCAATCGCGGCCAAAGGGTCGGATTGCTGTGCCATGGCAAACGGAGCGCCCACGAGAGATAAACCCAGCAGCAATGAAACGGCGAAGGTTTTAACGGATAAACGGACTTGTGTCATTTGCCTAGCTCCAAATTAACGGGCGCCTGCTTCCCTGGCATCATTCCTCATTCATTGTGAAGCATGCAAGCTCCCAACGTCAATCGCCTCCCCGGTTGAGGAGGCGATTGGGAAGGACTGTTCTATTTTCTTCCGGTTTTGCCCTTGGCAGGTTTATCCTCCGGGGGAAACTGGCTCATCTTGTCCTGCATGGTTTTGGCAATGGCTTGCGTTACATCCAGCGAATGGTTGATGGCCAGTGTCAGGTCTCGCGCCCCTTTAAAGATATCGTCCGGGTTGGTTGCGCATAAATTATTGTAGGCGGCTTGTATAAAAGCATCGCTACGTGATAGGAAACCGTATAAAATTTGTTGTGAATGTGGCATTTGTTGGAACTCTTCGCTTGCGGGGTCAATTTGCGGTTTCTGAAATCCCTTGGCAGTATAAGCTTTTAATTGGGCATCTTCATGGCTTTTTAAAACAGCAAGTGAGATTAACTCTTCCATTAACTTGGCTTGTGTATAACCGCTCTCCTTCACGGTAATCAAACGCAAAAGCTGGTCGCGTTGCGCATCGGTGAGTTTGACCAGTTGGCCTTTAAAGTATTCCGGTTTCTTGGCCCAGGCTGTTGTGTAGGTATTGCCGTTGGCAGTGGGAATAACGATGCGAAGCAACGCTTCAGAGCCATACAGCTTCTGCTTTGCCCAATCGGGATAAAGGGAACTCATCTCTCCGCTAAAATGTTCAATCAGCCTTGAAGCTGCTTCCAACTGCCGGTTTGCGGATGCGGAATGAAGATCGTCCCGGATGGCCTTGTATTCCTCGCGCTCCAACAGCTCCCCAATCTTTCGCATAAAGTTTTTATCGCTGGCGGTAGGCAAATTCGCATCGGTTTCCAGGAAGGTGAAGAAATTACCGATCGAAGGATGTTTCTTGCCCAGCTCTACCAGCTTGTTAACGTTTTCACCAGCCTGAAATCCTTTATAGCCGAATAGTTTGAGGAGAACTTTAAACGGCGTCAGAACCGCGCCCAGGCAGCCGCTGAAAAACCCGTCATCATTTCCTTGCTTAAGCCAATTCCCTTGGGCTTGCGTGGTACTGCCAAAGCGAAATCGTGTTCCATCCAGGCTTGTTTGGGGCAGCCGTTTTGGCGAGGACGCCGATATGGGCCCGGCCTGTTTGCGAATTGAGGAAGCCATATAGGCGTTGACGGGGGAGAGGGAGGAAACCATTGACATTCATCCTTACATTACACCTTGGTGTGTAAACGTCCCTCAAGTTTTTTTATTGATGAAAGATCCACTCAATTGTAAATATTGTTTAACAACCTGTAGGGATCACGTTGTCAGGCAGGCACCATGGAGGCTTGTTTTGCCTGGCGAATCGCCTCCTCCAATAGCGGAATCAATTCTCTTTCTGCCTCAACAGGTGGCTTTTCAATGTTGCATCCGGCGGCCATTTTGTGGCCGCCGCCGCCCCAGCGGGCAGCGATATCCGCCACATTGATGGCGGCCGTGTCGCTTCTCAAGCTGACTTTAGTGGTGCCGCGCATGTTTTCTTTCAGCATGGCGGAAACCAGCACGCTATCAACCCGGCGAAGGGTTTCAACAAGCCCTTCCACATGCTCTTCGTTGGCGTTAAACCGATCGAACATGTCCTTGGTAATAACGGCCCAAGCCAACGTGCTGTCCTCGTTAAAACGGGCGTTCTGGATGGCTTCCGCCTGAAGCAGGGTCTGGACCTTGGGTGTTTCCTCATAAATCTTGCGGTAAATCTGTTCCGGGTTGGCACCGCTGCGGGTTAACAGCGCCATCAGGTCAAAAATCTTGGCGGAGGTGCTGGAATATTTAAATCCGCCGGTATCTGTCAAAACAGCCACATACAGGCACGTTGCGGTATCGGCGTTAATCGGGATATCATTGCCCATCAGCAGGTCGGCAACCACTTCGCCGCTGGCCCCGGCTTCCACATCAATTATGTTGATTTTGCCAAAGCGGGTGTTGCTCACATGATGGTCGATATTGATGGATTGCTTCGCTTCCAGAAAATGCTTTTTCCCGGGCCCCATCCGGTCAGCCGAACCGCAGTCCACGCAAAAGGCCAGGTCGTACCGGTCCAGCAGATCCGTTGCGACCTCGCAGTCCTTGACGGTGTCGATGCCGGGCATAAACTTGTAGACGGTCGGCATCTTTCCGGCAATGACGCAGTGGACGGTGGTGATCCGGGGAAAATG
>CALAJO010000120.1 GCA_937922745.1 uncultured cyanobacterium | reverse complement strand
ACCCGCGTTATCGGTTTGTCCACGGCGATATCCGGGATACCGCGTTGGTCAATGAGTTGATGGCCGAGGTGGATACGTGTATCCACGCGGCGGCGGAAACCCATGTGGATCGCAGTATTACCGGCCCGCTGGTGTTTACGGAAACCAATGTCCTGGGCACGCAGATCCTGCTGGAAGCCGCCCGAACCCATGCCATCCAGAAGTTTGTGATGGTGTCCACCGATGAGGTTTACGGCAGCCTGCCGCTGGATTCAGACGAACTGTTTACGGAAAAAACGCCGTTAAAGCCCAATAGCCCTTATGCGGCCAGCAAGGCGGCAGCCGATTTAATGACATATGCCTACTTTAAAACTTACGGCATGCCGGTCTGCATTACGCGCTGCGGCAATAATTACGGCCCTTACCAATATCCGGAAAAGCTGATCCCGTTTTTCATCATCAATATTATGCAAGACAAACCAGTCCCGGTATACGGCGATGGCTTGAACGTGCGCGACTGGATTCATGTAGCCGATCACGCCGAGGGCATCATCCAGGTCATGCTCAAGGGGCAACCGGGAGAAGCCTATAACATCGGCGCGGAAAACGAGCGCAATAACCTGGAGATTACGCGCACCTTGCTTGGGTTGATGGGCCAGCCCGAAGACCGGATGACCTTTGTGCCGGACAGGCCGGGTCATGATCGTCGGTACGCGTTGGATGTGACCAAGATGAAAACCCAACTGGGCTGGCAACCCAAGTATGCATTCGAAGCAGCCCTGAAAGAAACGGTGGCTTGGTATCAGCAAAATACAGACTGGATTGCGCATGTGCAGGAGCGGCAGCAGCGTGAAAAGGTTGCACCGGGGGCGGCATGGCTCGCCAAAAAGTCTTCGTAACGGGTGCCAATGGCACGCTCGGCCAGGACTTGCTGGCCCGGTTGGCTTTGTTTGACCAGTTTGACCTGGTTGGGGCCGACCGAACCCGCCTGAACCTGCTGTGGGATGAAACCACACTGAAGTCTGCACTGGATGAACTCAACCCGGATATCGTGATTAATCCGGCCGCGTTTACCCAGGTGGATGCCGCGGAAGCCGAGCGAGAAACGGCCATGACGGTTAACGGGATTGCGCCCGGCATTTTGGCGCAGTGGACTCAGGAGAAAAACCGCTATCTCATCCATATCAGCACGGATTACGTGTTTGAAGGGACAAAGGGAGCGCTTTACCTGCCGAGTGACCCAACGCATCCCATCAATTATTATGGCGTCAGCAAGCGCGCCGGTGAAGAAGCCATCCTCCAAAACGCACCAGGGCAGAGTGCCGTCGTTCGAACCAGTTGGTTGTTTGGCCCCGGCGCCCGCAACTTTGTCCCGTTTGTGCTTCAGGCGGCGCAACAGCAAAAGCCCATCCGAATCGCGATGGATCAATGGGGCACGCCAACCTGGACGGGCAACCTGTGCAAGATGATTCTACAAGTAATGGAAGAGCGCTGGACTGGCGTCTTTCATGGCTGCTCTACCGGGATGACTACACGTTATGAGCAGGCGTTGCATCTGTGCAAGGCCATAGGGATGCCCACCGACTTTATGACCCCTGTCCCGACGGAAGCATTTGGCTTCCCTGCCCGGCGGCCTGAAAATACAGCGATGCAAAGCTCCTTTGATTGCGCCTTGAATTGGGAGGATGCAACCGAGACATTCCTGAAAACACAAGGGTTGTTACCCAGCCATGTCTAATCGCGTGCTGATTTCCGGCTACTATGGGTTCGAGAACTTCGGCGATGATTTGATTATGGAAGTGATTGTTCGCCAATTGGCCCAAGCCGGGCTGGAGCCGGTTGTGTTATCCGCGCAGCCGGAGCAGACGCAAAAGCTGTACCAGGTTCAAAGTCTGCCCCGGATGGATGTGCCGGTAATCTGGAAGGCACTGAAAGATGCCAAGGCTTTTATCAGCGGCGGCGGCGGCTTGTTTCAGGATGTGACCGGTCCGGCGAGCCCCATTTATTACGGAAGTTTGATTGAAATGGCCAATTGGCGCGGTGTACCGGTTGCAATGTTCGGCCAGGGGCTGGGGCCCATTAACAGCACCGTCAGCAAGCTGGCATTACGCCGAGCCCTTCAGAATAGCAGCTTAGTCGTATTACGTGATCCCAACAGCCAGGCCATGGCGCACCGGATTGCACGCGTCCGGGCGGAGCTGGCGGCGGATCCCGTATGGGCATGGGAGCCCGGCGAACGCGTGAGAACTGCGGAGCGGCAAGGCATCGGGATATCGTTAAGGCCGTGGCCGCAACTGAAGGAAGAAGGCATCCGCAACCTTGCGAGTTGCATCACCCGAATTGAAGGGATTAAAGCCATGGGCGTCAACCTCATCGATTGCCATGCCGGCGAAGATATCGTGCCGCTTGCCAGGCTGGAGCGCCTGTTGAAAGACAAGGGTATCCCTGTTCGGTGGTTTTCCGGGGCCAATATTGCCCAGGGGATAGCCCACTCCACGGCGATGCTGGGAATGCGTTTCCATGCGCTTCTGGTGGCTGCGTTGCTGGATGTTCCCACCGTGGCCCTCTCCTACGACCCTAAGGTGGAGATGCTGGCGGCGCAACTGAAAATCCCGCACTTCCCGGTGGATACCCTGCACGATGTTACTGCCGAGGCGTTGCTGGAATCCATTACCCAGATTGACCCGGCTGCGATTATCCTGCACCGGAAATCCGCCCAGCGCGGCTTTGAGTTCCTGTTGCAATGGCTTCACGGGTCACAGTAGAAATCCCGGTTATTCCCCTTTGCCAAGGCAGGACGAACGGCTGCGGCACATCGGCATTGGCCATGGCGATTAATACTTTAAAGCCAGAATCTCCGGTAACCCAGGCCTTGCTGGATAAGGGCAATCGCGAGCTGGATGGGTTTAGTGCGCCCGCCATGTTGGTTCGGCTGGCGCGGCAATATGGCCTGTATGCGCAGATGAAGAACCGGATGACCCCGCAAGAGGTTGCTGAACACCTTCAGCAAGGGCATTTGCTATTGGCCCTGGTGCAGGTGCCCTGGTCTACGCCGCCTGGCGGCCTGCATTATATGCTTCTCCATGGCGCACAATTACCGCTGGATGATGAAGCGTCCGCATTCCTGCTGACCGATCCGGCCTATGGACGCACGGAATGGTTTCCCGCGCATGTTTTTCTTCCACAATGGGCGGGTATTAAGCTGAAAGGTTTTCCAACGGGATTTCATCAGTTTGCCATTGTGCTTTCTGCTACCAACAACCTGGAGCATCATCGGCATATTCCCTTGTCCAATATGGTGGCTTCTGCAATGAGTCATCTGCTCGTTTGGTTTGGGAGATTTTGGAAGCGCTTTCACCCCTACTGAGCCGAAACCTGGAAAAGGGTTGGGAGAGCGGAGGGAATCCGTCTATAATACAGAAGACCCACCCGGAGTTTTTGAATGTCCACGCCGGAATCATCCGTTTGCCAGCATCAGCAGGCAGAGCCCGTTAATTGTGTGCTTTGCAACAAGGCCGTGTGCTGGTCTTGCGCTTACCCGCTACCGCAACACCAGGCCTTGTGCGAAACCTGCTTCCATAAGCTGAAAGCCGAGAATGCCCAGGTCGAGGACGACCCGGATGACCCGATGTCTTCATTTTTCGACTTTCAACGCGCCCCGCTGGCATTTATTTTTTGCGGCGTATTGGTGGGCTTGTATGCGCTAGGCTCCCTGCCGGACTTGGTTGATACCCGTAGCGACGTGCTGCAATGGGTTAACCTGGATAGGGCCGTGCTGATGGAAGGGGAGCAGTTGTGGCGTTTGCTCACCGGCAACCTGTTTCATGTTAACCTGGGCCATGTGGGAATGAACGTCTTCGGCTTGCTTATCTTCGGCAACTTGCTGGAGGCCCGCATTGGCTGGCAGTTTTTGCTGGCCTGGATGGTGATTTCCTTGATTGGGTGCAATATCGCTTCGCTTTATTTTGGCGTGCCGCATTCCGTAGGGGCGTCCGGCATTGCGTATGGCTTACAAACGGCCTTTATTGTCCTGAGCGCGAAAACGCTGATCGCGCACCGACACCAGAGCTTGTGGCGCACGGCGCGCAGCCTGATTGGGTACCTGGCTGTTATTATTGTGATGAATACGTTTTATACCGGCCAAATGAATATTTACGGCCACTTGGGCGGGGCGGCCGCCGGGTTGTTGTGCGCGCTGGCCTACCCCGCGATGAATAACGTACGCCTGGGCCATAAAATTGCCTTGGGCTTTTTATTCGTCATGTCATTGCTGAGCCTGGGATGGGTTTTATTCCTTCCCGCTTAGTTGTACAGCCGATAGAGCGTATTCAGGTCCCGTTTGCTGATTTTTTCCACAATGGGCGTTTGTTTTTTCTTGCCGGACTTTGCGTCCTCGTCGCCGCCCGGCAAATCGATGAGCTGGCCGATGAGTGTTTTCTTGGCAATGGAGCGGACGGTTTTCTTCACCAGGTCCTTGCTGACTTTGTGGTAGCTTTGCTCGGCCATCAAATCCCGGTAATTATCGCTATGGGCGTTAATCCCCAACGCATGGCCAATCTGGTGCATTACGGCGGATTTTACGACGCCTTCATTCACGCCTTCGTAATTTTCCGGATCCAGCATTTTGATGACTGCTTTGTCAATCACGGTACGGCCCATGCCGTCCACGTGGGTTTTGGTGTATTCGGTCTCGCCCAGGTCGCTGTCGTCATCCAGCTCGCTTACCCACTTTACTTCAATACGCGCCTTGTCCGGACGATCCACCAGGGTGATATTGACATACTTTTGCCAGAGTTTGACACCTGCCTTGATGGCTTTCTGCTGTGCTTCACTCATCTCATCGGGGAAGGTAAGGTGCATTGTAATCGGAAACTGCTCCCAACGACCCGTATTCTGGGTCTGGTCGCTAAAGTAGTCGCCGGCCTGGGGACTATAGCTGAATTTAAACCCTTGTACCGCTGTTGAGGTCCAATTGGTATCCGCTTGCGGATAGCCGTAGGAAGTCTGGTAAGCCTCCGGGTTGTAGCCCCCGCCCCCGAATGATGGGGAATCCGAACCCATAAACGGGCTATTGGGCTGATACCCGTTATCATATCCCGGGGAACTGTTGGGATCGTAGCCAACCGGCGGCGGGCCGTAATCCTGGGCCTGTGCCACCAAACCAAAGGCCGGTTGCAGCATTAATGCCGCAAGGCAAAGTAAATGAGCCGTTTTAACGCGGATTTTATTTGTGTTCATCCTTCCACATCCCTGTTGTTATCACTTAGGTACTAACGCCAGGCAGATGATACTGCCTCGGCCTCTCTATCAACCACTGAATACGGTTAGCTTCCTCTCAAGCCACCGCTAAAGGGTACGCAACCATAATCAGTAGTTTGCCCTATTTCTGCAAAAAGTCCACTTTCCTTGCCAAGTAAGCCTTAAGCGAAACGATATGGCTGAGGACGATTCTAAACCTGTATTTGCAAGGCTGAGCTAGAACAGGACAGCGCAATAGCATATCCTTTCAGCGGTTTTTCGACTGCATCGGGAAAACGCTATAGGATTTCATTTTCCCGCTGGGTCAGAAGCTCTAACAAGGCCTGCGGGCTATGCTCCTGCGATTGAATAGCTTTCCGGGCGGCTTCCTGGTGCCAGCGGTTACGCCGATCAAACGATTCCAGGTGGGCCAGCAGCTTTTTCGGGGAAATCGGCTTGGTCAGATAAACGTCTGCGCCCCGGCGGAGTCCGAACACCATATCATCTTCGGTATCGGCGCTGGTCAGCATCATAATGGGGATATCCGGGCAGATACTGCCGTTTCGGATCGTCTTTAAAACTTCCCAGCCATCCATCTTGGGCATATGCAAGTCCAGAATAACCAGGTTGTACTCCGACTCGTTCTTCATCAACATCTGAATTCCGGAAAAGCCATCAGTCGCCACATCCACCTGATACCCGTAGATGCGCAACATATCGCTGATCAAAGTCGGTTGGTCATCAATGAGCAAGAGATGCTGCATATTATTATATTATCGCTCCTCACATATCCCTATTAAAAGCTGAATGATATAAATATGATCATAATATTATTTTCGGTTTTAGGAAATATTTTCTTGAATAGTATCCTTTATCAGTTGTTATACAAGGATTTTAATCTCATCATGACGAATTTTTACCGGGAAACAATTGCTCGGTTAGGGGCTATTTGCATAAAGTTTTGATGGGGTTTGGCTTTAAGGGGATCGTGTTACTTATGGACTATGAACTTAATCTAACCTGTTTATGATTGATTTGGGGGCGTTACCCGAAGGTGAACATGCAGCAATGTTTTAGAAGGGACTGTGGTAACGCTAGAAGGAATGAACAGATGGCAAGTGAAAAAGAGTACCGATTTGATATTTTTTTCGACTATTTTGCCAACGATTTATCCAAATACCTCCTTCCTCGTATGCCTTATTACGACAACATCCAAACCAAGCGGGTCATCGATCTGGCCATCATATCCAACTCACCCTGCGGCCCAAAGATTGCCGTCCTGGTTCGACCCGAGGAAAAAGACAGGACAGCCCTGCAACAGAAAGAATTGAAAAAAGCCATGGAGATATTGAAAGCCCAGAACTGGCAGCCTCTGGTTGTCTCGCCGCGGGATTTGGCGTTTCGCCCGAAATACATAAAAATGCAGCTGGATGATTTATTGCATCCGGCTAAGGTCCGTCGTAACAAACGCAAGCACGGTAACAGCCTGGCGCTTCTCAAGCCGTTTAGCTTTAAGCCGCTTTACCGGGAAACCGCAGCCCTGCTCACCGTATTTGCGGTTCTGGGCGGAATGAGCTTCTTCTGGGCTGCCCATGCGGCAATTAAAGATTATCGGTTCGACCCGAAACCGTTCCGCTCGAATTACCATTATGCTGCCCCTGGGGCTAAGTATGCTCATTCCGGTTTGGGCAAATCTACTGGTTTTTCCGTCGAAATGCCCCGATCGTTTGATCGGGAAGCCCTTCCGAAAGACTCGCCCGATATGGACAAACCTGCCTTATCTTACCCAGTAAGCCTGCCTGACCACTTGAAAAAAGAAACCCAGCCGATTATTGATTGGGATGAAGTGAAAAGTTTGCCTCAGCCCCAAGCGCCCCAATCGGATGAGGAAAAGTCAAAAACAAAGGCTCCCATTTACCTGGCGACTGTTCGTTATTGCACCTCTGGCCTGGATTGCGTTTTGCAAGACGATACGAAAATAACATTGTGGGGTGTCCAACTTCCGGACGATCCGGAGAAGCAGGCCCAGGCGATGGTAACATTGAACCAGCAGCTTGCCGGGCGTAAAGTTGGGTTTGAGGTTCGCCGGAATTTAGGCGATCGCCTGGTGGTTAAGATCAAGCAAGGCCAGCAGGATGTTGCCATGTCTATTGTGGAAAAAGGCCTCCTGGTTCCGAATGAAGAAGGGACTATTTACGAAGCCTGGAATCGACCGGGTAAAGCAGCGCTTCAATTAGCAGCAAATCAACCCTAACCTTAAGCAGAGAAATTTTATGGGTTAATGGGTGTTTGTGCCGTGTTATTTACGGCACCGATTGCTGAAAAAGCAGGCAAGGGTCTCAACGGGTAGTTCCTGCCCCAAGGGTTGGGTTGATTATTGTACGCCATCATTGGGTTGGTTATGCCGTAATAGTTTGGATAGCGGTAGTAAGCGGCCGCACCGGGAACCGCATTGTACAGTGGCGCCGGTGGTTGATAATAGTAGGGCCTGCTCATTGCTTGGGGCCTAAACATTGGTGGAGCTTGCGGAAGAGGTAGTGCTTGATAAGCCGATGCTTGTTGGAGGACAGGGTTACCCTGCACATGGGGCGGCTGGATAGAAACCGCCTGCGGTAGCGGATTGGCATTAATTGAAGGCATGGCTTTTGCCTGTTGCTGTTGGGTTTGTAGCTGGGCATCCTGTTTTTTATGTTTGCCAAGCAGCTTGCTTGCCGCAAAATACCCGAAGAACCCGACAAACAAGGCGCCAAGGGCTACATTAAATGCGGCATTCAGCATAAAGTCCGCAACGCGTTTACTCCACCCATCAATAAAGCGTTTATCGATATTATTCTTGCGCTCATCGCTCGTAAATGGCGAATCCCCTTTAGCCAGAACCTGACCACGGAGTTCGTGCATCTGTTTCTTCATATGCTTTAGGTTGCGCATAATAAAGGCCAGGGTAATCATATTCTCCATACCGGGAGAGAGCATCATGTAGGCCTTTTGCACCACGTTTCTCGGCACGCCCAGCTTCTCCAACGCAAGGATTGCGCCGCTTGCCAGCCAGGCAATGGAGAAACCGCGGTTGGGCATGCTGTTGCCCGGGCTGGCCAAAAATTCCTTCATCGCCAGATCACGCACATAATTCCGGGCTTGCTTGTTGCTAAGCTTGTCCCCTTGGTAATCGGCCAGGGTGGTGCCTTTGGCCATAGGGATTTTCCCTTCCAGGATGAGGGTTTGTATCCCTTTTTCAAACTGCGGGATGGAGGATTGCACCATGCGCGCCTTGGAAAGGGATGTGCCAATGGCGCCGCCACCGCCAATAATGGTTCTTGCCAGCACAGGGTGATCGCCGGAGAGGACATCGCCGACCGCAACAGCCAGGAAGGTGCCCATGGCCGTGCCCACCAGGGCATCCTTAATGGCAGAGACGCCAATCCGTTTTGCGGCTTCGTTTTTATAGCTTTCGGGCTTAAAGGGACTGGTTTTAATGCCCTGCTCCTTAAAGGAGTTTTGGACAAAGGAGGTGAGTCCCAGGACGTTATCCACCAAGTCCACCAGGCCAATCAGGCCGGTACGGGCCAGGCCGGCAAACGGGCCATTGCCCAGCTTCATATGCTCGATGGCGGTTTCCCCAATCAGGCCAATGGCGACGGCCGCGCCTACGGCCATCATGATTTCACTGGTTTCCGTTTCCATATAGTGTTTATCAGCCAGTTCAAGGCCAATCAAGCGTCGCCGCAAGGTCGAATTGGCGAATTGATCGTTAAGGGCCTTGGCGGTTTCCGGATGGCTGGCGCTTTTGATCTGGTACAGCGGCAGATCGGCCAGTTTCTTGTCAAAGCCGGGAATGGAAGCCGTTAGTCCTTGCGGCAAGGCATCACCGGAAATCATGCTGTGCAGCGCAGGCCATAAAACCGTTTTGGTTGACTTTTCTTGGGGGTTCTTTTCGTCTTTCAGCTCGGCTGTATAGTACTGGCCAATGGCCTTTAAAAACTGCTGGGTCGGATCCTTGTCGTCATCGTGCCCATGATGTTGTGCCGCGCCCTTGTCGATTACCAGGGAAATGCCCTCTGCCGGGATAGCGACGCCCTTGCTTTTGAGCAGGTAGGCTACAATCTGCTTAAATTCCTCATCGGGCGAGAGAACCGTGCCGTTTGGCTGAACAAACCCATACAGTACAGGCTGTTTTAGTTTTAAGGCTTTTCCGCTGGCAAGCACCTGGATGGCATTATGTTTTCCAGCGCGATCCAGGACTCCCTGGCTAATCAGCGAATCCGCCACGCTGGTTGCCTGCGCCTGGGACATTTTGGAAGACGAGGACGCACCTGAAAACTTAATGTCATCATCCTCTTCTTCGGTGGTTAACCTTGCAAATCCCGGCGCCGTGACTCGGTTATTACTGGTTTCTCTTCCGATGGACGGCCCTGAATATCTTGCGTTAATGATGGGCAGGTTCAATAAGGTCATCTTGCTTAATTATCTTCATCTCTTTAAATAGCCACTCATTATAAAACCCATCAACTTTGTTTTGTGCCACCCAAATTTTAAAATATAAAGAACAGTGAACCAAGTACGACACGCCGATCCAGCAAAACTGCTGGGAAAAGCGTGCTATTGAGCTGTTGAATGTGCCTTGCGAGTTACAGGTTTTTTTGCAGTCAATATATTTTTTCAACATACTTCAGATTATCATCGATTTTTTTTATATTGTTTTGTCGCACATGTGAAAAACGGCCCTCTTGTTAAGATATGTTAATTTCAATTTTGTAAATTTTTTGGCTTGCAAGTAAAAACAAAACGTAGATGCAGAGGCGATTTTCACTGGGCTATATATTATTTCTGTATCGAAAAGATTTTTTGAAGTGTCAATCTCTGGCATTGAGGATGCTTTATTCTGAAGCTGAGACTGGGGTATGCAATATTCGGGTAAACTATGGAATTTCTTCACTTTACAACGCAACAGAGGGGCAATGCAATGCGCCTGAAGAGAACAGAGCTGAATCCTGCCTATTCAACCAGGCCCGGTTTGGCTGTGAATCAGCATGATTCCGATATTTTCTCGCACCAGACTGGCTTACGTCTATCACATCCCGCTCAGTCCCATGTCGTACGATTTGGGTTAATTAAGAGGAAAGAACCACCTGACCCTATCAAGGTCTATTCCGCTGCCCGAAACCCGGCGGTTGTTATAGCACCCAATAACACCCCCGAACTGACAACTGCTTTAAGGCTCTGTTGGCTCATGCGGCATGGGCATCTCGCCCCTGGGGAAAAACTGACTGCTGAGGATCAAATTCCCCTTGAGATTGTAGAGACAATTAAGGCAGGAAAAACCTCGCTAGAGGAGATTCGGAACGCTGACAGCCTGATGCAAAACATCAGCCGCACCTGTGAGGAAATCCAAAAGCTTACTGCGCCTTCTACCTTGGTTGTGCCCTTGCCAAATGGCACAACTGTCACCCATCACGATGAGGGCTCGTTAAGGGAGGCAAAGGAGACTGAAATCGACTTTTTGATGGCCTTGATGGTGACATTGGGAGAGAGGAACCAGTGGAAAGGGGCTCCCTTTTTGTCTTCCAAAGCGGAGGCTAAGCAGTCTGCAGCATCTAGTGCTTCGTTGGGGCGTTCTTTGCGTCCGGTGCAGTTGCAACCCAGGGATAAGCAAGAAGAGCCCCTTGAGCTTGGGCATAATCTTTTTAATCTCTCGTGGAGAAAAATGCTGGTAGTAGGCGATGAGAGCCTCCCTACAAATGAGGATGACCTAAAGCGCTTTTTGGCAAATCCGCAAGCTAACACACGCATTGCGGCGATACAGTTGTTTAAGTTAATGCAGAAACACCCGTCCCGGTTAGCCATGCTGGTTCGCTATCTGGTGCAGGATGAGGAGAGTATTAAGGCCTATCTGCAACCTGCTCCACCAATCTACATAAGCGCTCGCTATCGGACGATAGGAAATTTTGATAGAGAGAGGAGCAGATACCATGCCGCAGTCAGGTCTATAAATACCGATGTGATACCTATGGCGACTGATGTGCTTAACAAAACATATCAGTTGCAATCCGGCTTGAGGGCATGGCGTGAATGGCACAAAAACAAAGGAACACAAGCCCCTCCATCTGACGCTGAAACCGTTCGAAAAGCTTTTGAAATTCCACCCTACAGTTTTGAAAGCGTAATGGGTTATTACGATCAACATAGCGCCCAAATTTACAGCGAAAATCTTAGGTTTCAGTGTGAAGAAATCCAAGAGCAAATGATTGATGACTATGCTGTTCGTGCTGTTACAAGATCCCAACAAGACTCAAAGGTGATTAGTGAGCTTAGAACAAGTTCAGCGGCGATTGCTGCAAGCGTTCAGGCAGACATCGCTTCTTCTATAACGCAATATCTGGAAAGAGAGGCTCTTTATCAGCAACTTAAGGCACTGCAAACGCTGCGTAAAAAAAGTGTCAACCAAGGGGGAAGACCTGTTGGACGCGACCTGTCAAATTCCGAGGAGGCAGGCCGCTTTAGACAGGAATTTCTAGCGGGCTTCTCAGGCTCGCCAGATGCTGACCGAATGAAACAAATGCTTGATGAGTGCCTGGAACGCCTAAGGGATAACCCCATAGAAAATACGTTTCAGCAAACTTTATTACCAAAACTGGTTAAAGTCCTTATGCATGGGGATTATGAATCGCAGTTTCAGCGGCCTCAAGTTGAGAAAGTTGCCAGGGATATTGCAATCAGGGTGAATGTGGGTGAGTATGAGAGATGTTTTAAAAGATGCGGGGACTTTGTGAAACAGCAGCTTCCAGAAAGCTGTCGTGTGGTCTTGACTCAAATTAAGACCAACCTTAAATCCAAATATAACCCCAATGACAAGCTCGATGCAGTAGACCGTCAGGCAATTGGCCGAGCGATTGTGTTAAACATGGATTTAGGCCTTTATGAGCCCGCCTTGCAAAATATTGGGCAGGAAATCCTGGTTTCGGTCATTTCCGAGGTGTTAGATAATGAAGATTATACATTTGGGAAACTCACTCCGATTGTGACACAGGCTTTGTCCACTGCAATTGGCCTGGAAATCGATACTGCCTTTAGCCGGCTGCATAGTAAACCGTTTGATGTTTTAGCAAGCGAGATTGCGTCAAACTTTGACGAGTTGATTCGAAATGAACCAGCAACCTTCATGGAGCTCGATCAGGATTGGATTGATGACAAAGTAGGTAGAGCCGTTGCGCCTTATAACGCTATGATTTTTAACAATGCCACACAAACCGTTGTAAAGGATGCGTTTGATGATGCATTGACCCGCATTGATGAAAAGAGAAATTTAGCGGCAAATTTAAGTCCTAAGGAGCGGGTTGATATAGCCCTAGAGTATGCAAAAACTAGATTTAGAACCATAAGGCCGCCAAATTACAGGCCGAATTTTGGAACCCCTGAGGAAAGAGCGCAAGACCACTACACGAAGGATTGGCAGGAGTTGACTAGAGGGCTTCAGTGCTACCTGGCATTGATTGAATGTATCTTGTCCCCTTCCCGTGCATCCGCTAGTAGCGTATCTCCCTCTCGCATACTTGCAGATCTCCCCGAAAAATACCCTAATGTAAGGCCTTTTAATTTGTCCCGTCAGGATCTCCAGGATTTTATTGATGACGCCCAACAGGTGGATGATCACAATCCTGTCCCGCTAATTAAACAGGTTCAAGAGCGTTTAGAGCAGGAATTGGACAAGAAACGATCCAAACCCATACAAACCCAGCTTCAGGCTTATTTTACGGAGCAGGTCGGCAAAACCCTTGGGCCACATGTTGAGGAGGCAGCAAGATCCTCGGCAGGAGAGGAGGCTCTGGGCTGGTTTGAGGATCGGTTTACCGAGCAGTTAAGATTCCAGCTAACAACCCAGTTGGAGGGTTTATCTGCGGATAAGGTGTTTAACCATTTTAACGCAATGGATCCTGCAACCAGGCGTGCTGCCATTACTGCACGATTCCGGGATTTACCCACCCTGGTTAAAGAAATGGCGGGAAGCGCCATTGCTGCCATGCCATGCCTGAAAACCGAAACGAGTGAGGTTGCAAAAGTTTACAAGCCTGAACCCACTGACCATAGCCTGGGGGATTTGATTGTACAGGCTTGTGGCGCTGGCGCCGTTCTTGTTTCAACCAAGGTTATGGACAGAATTAAAACCTCAGCGTTAAGGACTGCAAAGGCTAAGCTAGAAGCCTTGCAAAAGGCTTCTCTCATCGGCAGTGCTGCCGATGATAAACGCAACCGGCTGCTGGCGCGTCTTGAAGTGTTAAAGGCGTATGACAATCATTTCTCGCAAGAGATTGACGTGATGATGGCAACCCTCCTCTCGGATCCGGAATGGATCTACACCATATTCCAAGCGGATCCCTCCCTGCTGCGTAAGTTTCCTGGCACCAGCTCCATCCAGATGCACCATGGCGCCAAGAAGGCAGAACTGATTGAGGCATTTGCAGCAGAACAGGCCCAGGAATTGCGTCGCAAATTTGAATTTCATGCGTATAGCGATATTGACCTTAAGAATGACAATTTTAATGGGGACATGTTTAATCCAGGTCAGCAAGCCCTATTAAGAAAACTTTACCAGGATGTGCTGGCGATACATGCCCATAAACAGAAGATTGAGGAAGATATCAGGGGGCAAGGAGGTGTTGGGCCCGTTACTTTAGAGGAACAGCTAAACTCGGTACTTATTGCAATGTACCAATATTTTACGAAAAAGCGGGCGGCAATTGTATGTTAATTGTTGTGCCGGTTTTTTATGTTATTCATCATAGGCTATGGGGTGCTATGGCGTTGGGTGCCATGGCAAAGGAAAATAGGTTGGGACGACAATGATACAGCATACACAGCTTGCAGTAAGACCACCGCGAATCGTGCCGGAACTCTCCCGGACGTTGTTATTGCAGCATGGGCCGGCTAATTTGCCCGATGCGCAAACCGCCTCAGATCGGTTTGTGAGGGGCGAGCCCGCTCAACAACGCAAAAAACACGCAAACAAAGCGTTTGTAAAATTTGGCCATGCAGGAGCTTTACCGGCTGATGGTAAATGGGGTAGAGACTGGCGCCATGAACAGCAGGTTAGAGCAAGCCAACATGGTGCTGTACAAGGCGAGTTAGCTCAAAGGGTTCAGGCTGCAGAGACCCATGACGCCATTGCCAATTGGGAAAACAAGAGCTTTATGCTGGCCTTGGGGATTGTCGCAAGGCGTCTGTTTGGTGCATCCTCTTCCGCTTCAGGCAGTTACCGGGGTTTAGACCTTGCGCGCGATATTCAGCCTGTCGTAAAGGCGCTGATTGATAAGTTCCAACAAGAGAACTTGGACTTAAACGATGCGGATCAGAGAGCAAAACTGGTATACGCTACGTATGTAGGCTTATGTATTACGGAAGCAAAGCGGTTAGGAAACCTCAGACCGACCAATTACCGCTTTAATACCACCAATTGCCCTGACTTTCTTCCAACTCTTGGCATGGACTTGTCAAGGGTCCTCACCGATTTGCAGCAGATGGATCCGGTTGACGATGCATTCGACGCAGCCATTTCACTTTTTGAAAAAATAAACAAAAGAAATGAAAACCCTAAATTTCATAAAAGAAATACAGAATATAGTAATGTTCTTCGGGCCATTTTTTATCAAGGCGGGGCTGTAGAGTGGAATAAAAGCATCAAGACGGAACTGAAACAATTAACGGCAGAGGCAATAGCCCAACCCACAGAAGGTTATTGGGACAGGATCAAGAAAAATAAAGCCTACATGGCCATTCTGGCCATTATGATGCTCGGTTCCGTCTCAACGGGAATCAGCCAGTTTTCTCAGGTTACGGATAATCTTTTAGGCATCCCGTTTCAGCTCGACAACGTGGGTGTGGATACCGCCGTACAACTGTTCCATAAAATCAAGGCAGATCCCTATATTTTCCAGGCGATTATTAATGATGGCTCACCCATTATTGATGATTTACGTCACATTATTACAGGGCATATCCCGGATAGCTCACTTGCAGTGCCTTCAGACTTTGGCACAAATATCCTCGCGCCGGTTGGGGGTGTTCGCGTGCTTGATGAAACTGGAAAAATAGATTTGCCAATAGCCTACCGCGTGGAGAACGGAACTCCTAGCCTTGTGGAAATAGCGAGGGCCACCTCCCTGGCACTGATGAGACCGGATGTATACGGCCCCAATGGCTATGAGGAGGTTGCAAGACGGGATCGCTTAACCGAGGAGAATATTGCAAAAGCCATTATCGGTTTAAATTTAGAGAGAGAGGGCGCTGACATCATCCTGGCCAAGGGTATCGACTCCGAATTGAAGCCGGGTGACACGATTCTATACCCTAACTTGACGCTGCTTGAAAACAATCGCGAAAAGTTTGTTCAATCACTGGTCATGGGGCTGATGTTATACGAAACTTTCTCCGGTGGTTTTGGCCACCCGTTCGAAGACACGACCCTGACGCGGAATGTTGATTCTTCCGTTGCCCAACTGGCTGCAAACCAGGCTTATAACCCACGCGCAGTAAATCCTTGGATTCTTATCGGCGCTAACCCCCAAGCAGGCCTGACAGATCCGGCAAGTATCGTTAATGCCGGCGATAACGTCTTTATCCCAGGCAATTCCTACTCGCGTATGTCGGCTGGCTTAACCCTGCTAACCGATCCCAACATTTTGCCGCCCTCTGCCCAGATATCCCCAGAGACTGCCAAGGCATTGTGGGAAACCTACCTGTTTAAGCCGGAAGCCGAGATTAACGCTATCCTTAAAAACTACGAGTTTCGCACCACGAATCGGGCGGCAGTCCAGTCGGTCGTAAAATCACCGCCTCTGGTTGACCTCCTGTTAACGCAAGTCGTCCCGATGACGGTAAGCCAAGTGGACAATATAGTCCAATCCGCAGAGGGAAGAGCCGTATCCCGGGAGTTCGGCTCTTCGGAAGCGCTAACAAAGTTTCTGATGGACAACGTGTTCCGCTCCCCAGCGGAAATTGCTCAATTACAGGCTTCCAGCTCTCCCGCGGCATTTAACCTGCTAAATCGTGCCATCTCCCAAACAGATCAGCAAATTAGCGCCTTGGTAGCGGGATATGATTTTAACTCCCCCAATGGCCGGGCTATATTGCAAGATTGGAATAGCAGAGAAAACGTTGAGAAATTTTTATCGATCCATCGAGCGGGTTTTGTTGACAGAAAAGGCCTACAAGACTTACCGGAACTCCAATGGTGGTCTGCTTTGGCAGAGGCAACGAAAGAGTGGACAGGGTATCGCGCTCCAACCGCAATGGAAATAGCAAAATTAAAAGATAAAGACGTCCAGGGAACGCTTTACTCGGTTAACTTATATCATAAAGCCCGTTTGCAAGGTTTCGGGGCTTTAACCGACCAGGAGCAAATCGATCTGATTTCAATCTCCAACCCGCTCTACAAGCAGGTCATTAAAGATGGCATCAAGGCCTTAACCGATCCGCAAAAGGATCAACTCTCTACAATGATAAATCCATGGACGTATAGAAAACTTGCCGCTATTGGCTTTAATAAATTGGCCTGGAATTTAGACGAGCAAAGGGATCTCGCTGTTGCCTTAAACAACCTCTATCTTCAAGGCTTAGGCTATAGCCTTGAAGACACAAGCCATGTCGTCACCCTATCCACAACCCAATACAGAGATTTGCCCCGGATTGTGCTGAAAATTACCCAGCAGCACCAACTGGATAGAATGTTGACTGATGCGGTCGGCAGCTCCATCAACGATTTACAGGATTTGGCAGCCCAAAGGGCTATCGCTAACGCCGAAATTGCCAACGGCAATAGGTCATTGAGCATGGATGAAATACGAACCATTACCCTTGCTCAGAAAAGCAAGTTTTCACCGGAGCTGACGCAGGCGTTAAGAGGCGTTGTGGTACAGCATATTAAAGATGCCCTGTCTCCTGAAGCCCTGGCGGCCTTTGGCCCAACCTTCCCTAGGCTCACACGTGCGCAGCTTGAAGCCCTAAATCTGACCAGCGAAGACCTGAATAAAATACTTCGGGAGGTGGACGAAAAACGGCAAGGGTTCCAAGTCATGTCCGACCAGGATTTAAGGTTGCTAGGCCTTACCGCAAGCCAAATTCAAGGCAAACTAACCGCCGAGGAACTGGCCTATTTACGATCCGTCAAGCCAGGCAATGATAAAGACGCCCCGCCTCTCTACCTGACGCCGGAGGATATTATCACCAGTTTCAATATCTTGGATTTGTATAATAAGCCTTACACGGGCGTCCACAACCCATCCAAACTGCAATTGCTATTAAATACAGAACTCAGGCTGCAATTGCGTAGCACGGTTGATCAAATTGCCCGTGCCCACTATAAGGACTATGCACTTGCGGATGACTGGGCAAAAGAGCGTATGCGCCAGGCCATTATAGGGGCAAACCCTGTTTTATTGGGCATTAGCCCGCACGAGAATTTCCGCGGGGAAGTGTTGGGCGTTATAATCCCCAAGGGAGAGGAAGCCTTCAAGGCGGCACTGGAGGCCTACGATCACATGGTGTACCAGTTGTCTGGCGCCGTTCCATCTGACATTCCTGCGGCACCTGAAGCCACTGTTGCGCCGCCAGCAATTACAGATGCTGCCCCGGCTGCCTGGGTCAGCCAAATACCTGCACCCATTAGCAGTATGGATAAGGCGCCGACTGGTGTGGCCACCAATGCCCGGTTTGTGCAATTTGAGAATGTTAACCATCCTGTCCCCGCCGTAAGGGCGGAACTCTCCGCTTTTTGGGAATGGGCAAGGGCCAATGGCGTTACCATTAAGTTTGGCACCGCTGCGGAAACCAAGGGCTTACCCGCCCTGGCTGTGGGCAAACAGGTTATCATCATGCAGGATGCGGTTAATTCCGGTAATCCAAACCAGGTAACGGACTTTGCAACCCGCAACTTTAAGGATCCGGCCGCACTGCGCACATTCTATCACCACTTCCTGCGGAGTGTCGTCCAGGCCGGCATCGAAGGGGATTCCAAGTTGGAGTGGCGTACGGCCAATGCCATTGCCGAGTACCTGACCAGCTTGCAATGGGATACCAAGGGTTCCGGCCAGGCCGATTACCGCCTTGGCCCGGCAGCCCTGGCCCGCGCTTTTAACACCCCGTTTGTGCAGGGCGTGGATTTACCGGATAGGGCCAACAATATCGAAGCCGCCTTGTCTTCAAATACCGGTATGAAGAACATTCTGAACCACTTAAAAGGTGCCTTAAAAACCGATGATTTAACGTCCCTTGATCCCAATGTGACCGTGGTAATCGGTGATCGGCCGCTAAATAGCGACTACCGCTCTATGGCTGCTCTTATTCCGCCACAATACCAAAAACAGTTTTATGAGACGCGAGGCAGCATCGATCAGCATCGTCAGCTCGCCATGGAGGTACAGGCTGCCACGGGTGTTCCCTGGGATGTCGTCCTGGCTGTCTGGTTCCGGGAACACCGGTTTGGATATGGTGAACACCTCAATGATGGGCCATTTCAGCTTTATTCAATTCGGGTTAGGGATGATGGCTCCGAAAGGCCTATGGAAGAGAGAAGGGCGATGGCGCGTCGATTACTGGAAAAGTATGCGACAGGCCTTACCCCAGCCCAGATTGATGCCTTTATGAAGGGAGACCCCGTTAAAAGCTGGCCTGCGGCAGCCTACCTGTTTGGGGCGTATATCCAAGACAAAATGGGGGGCCGCTTAACCCCGGATGCGTCTGATGAAATGATTAAGGAAGCGCTGTGGCGGTTCAACGGCGTTGCATACGGCGCAGCCGAGAACAGTCCCTATGTTTATAACGGGGCAAATAGCCAAAAGGCTGGGCTAAGAATTAGGGGCTATTTAGATGACGGATCCTATATTAATCGTATTGATACAACGATTGGCGTTTTCCCGTACTTAACCATGCTGCGGGCGGTCGAAATGAATGAGGCCTCCGGCCCGGCAAGGGCTGGAGATTCAATGCAAGTAATCGCCCCTCCCGTGGTGATTGAGCAAGCCGCAACAGCACCTGCGACACCCGGGCCCCAGCCGCCAACCACGGTTGCCCCGCCCACTGTAACGGCCCCTACTGCGCCCACGGCACCCACTACGCCAGCCCAGCCCACGGTTCGGACGTTAGCCTCCCAGGCCCCCGTGTTGGCTTCCGGTAGTTTGCTGGGCCAAATCGGGGTGGAGAACATCCAACCCGGTGTGACAGAAATCAATCAATATTCGGGCAGATACCGCTCTATTAATATCGACGATGGCTGTGGCCCAAGGGCATTAGTGGGTGTATTAAGGGCCATTAATCCCCAGTATACCGATTTGGAAAAAGCCATTGCCTTTGTTCAAGAAATGGTAACAACCAACCAAACCGAAGGCAGAGACTGGTGGGCTCCCGGTGGGTTTGGTGGCGCTGCTGCAATGAATTCGGCCGTTGACAAATTAGCAAGTATGGTTGGAGGACACGTTGTTCAAGTCGCAGTGGATTGGAACGATCCGGCTTTTCTCGAACGCGTTAACCGGAGCCATGCGGCGGGTATTCCGGTCGTTTATGATACCGTAGACCATTATTACGTGAGCTATGCAGGCCCGGCCGGTGGGGAAATGGATTGGGGCGATTCAGCGGAGGTCTTTCTCTCTGCTAATCATCAGAGTAAATTTACATTGGAAGAATTAAAAGAACTTGGTTATGGAGTTCCGAAAACCGCATTTTTCATCGAAGGGATTAACACCAAACCGATTGATGGCACTTCGGAAATCCCCGGTATGGCCGAGCCGTTGCGCAAAATGGTCACATCGCTGCAAACCCACTTAACCGATCACCCCAATGGCGATGATCGCACGGCCAACTGGTATGCGTTCCAAAAGTTCAGCCCCTCGGCGTCGCTGGCAACCCATAATACGGTTAAGGGCGCGCTCCAGGCCGGTACGGCCTTTATCGGGCTTAATGCCGCCCAGGATGCCACGATGATTAGGGAAGTCTTCAAGGCCGATCCGAACAAAGACTGGGGCTACAACTTCATTAACTGGGCTTTCCGCCAGGGGCTGCCGCAAGGGGCAACCCAAGTGCCGTGGGCCCGGTTAGGCAATTCCTACGAAGCCATCCACCAGTTTGGGGTGCAAACTCAGGGATATCACGAGATACCCCAAGGCCTGGTCTTCGATGGGACCGAATTCCTGCCGAAGGTGGGATCCGTAATGCTGGTGGATTATAACAAGGATGGCGAGGCCGATTACGGCAATATCCTGCTGGATATTAAGTACGAGCAGTATCCTAACGGCAAGGTTAGGGTATTGAGCTTCACCACGCTTAACGGTAACTTTGCGGTGAAACATGAAGGCGGGCAATGGGTTTCCTCGGTCGCAGATGCCGAGTGGGCACTGGATAGCCCCGGTAAAACCAACGCCGGCTACTTTATGGGCTGGACGGATATGGATCACAGCCTGGGCGTTACGTTAGGAATACCCGGCAATAAGGCCAGCGCCCCCGAGCAATACCAGCGGATTGGCGAGCCTTTACCAGCCCCCCGGATTAGAGGGCTTGATGTAACCGTGCCAGGCCCGGCCTTTGTGCCGGATGATACCGCACAGCCCACAATCCCAGTGGTGGAAATTCAACCGCCACCGCCGCCACCCGCGCCGGTTGTACCGACCCAACCGGCCCAGCCTACTGTTGCAGTACCGCAGGCTGTCGGGCCAAGGTTCTTCACCACCACCAATCTGGACCTGAAAACAATACCCCCAATATATTGGAGTGCAAACTTAAACCACTGCCTGCCCAATGCGGTTTATAAAGTAACGCAATACCTGGGCTTAAACATTAGCCCGGATGTGATTGAAGCCGAAGCCAAGCGGCTTGATGTCGATAATGACCTGTCAACTGGGACAGGCACTGCGTATGATTCGTATCACGATGTGATGGCCGCTTTGGGAGTAACAGTTGAGACACAGCGCAATGCGGATAAGCCGATAGACATCTACAGCCTTGAAATGCAGAACAAAATTAAATCGAATTTATTGGAAGGCCGGGCAATTGCAATAATTATGGAGGTTAAACCTGGCCAACAGATGAGCCATATTTTCCTGTTGCAGGGGTATAACCCCCGAACCAACAAAATTAATTTCGGTGATTTACTGACCGCTTACGGCTACTCGGATAATGCAGAGCTGACCCTCGAAGAATTCAGGGAGTTGATGCAGAAGTCTACCAACCTTAGTGACCAGGTTGCAAGCATTTCCTTCTTGCCGGTTGTGGAGCCGCCACCGGTCTTGGATCAACCGTTTACAACCCCCCGAGACGACACAAAGAATTATGTGAGGCAATTGCTGACGGATTCCGGTTACTACACGTTTATCTATAACAGGCAGCCGCCCCAAAACCTAGAAGAAGTGGTTCAGCGGGATATCAAGCAATTTATATTAGGTATGACGGAGATTGCCAAGACTGCCCCGGCATCGGTTGCCGAGTCCATTGTGCTGGCCGCAAGCCAGTTGTACGTTAACGAAGGGACGCCCTCCAGATCCGGCGGCACCATGTTCGCAAACCACTTCCAGATTCGCGATGAACATAATCCAAGCGCCCGGTTCGTCTCCTGGGTTTACGAGCATACCCGGCCAACCGGCACCCCCTTGTTATGGCACCCGGATTCCTCACCGGAGCAGATTGTTGCCTGGGCCAGAAGCCACGGTGTGCTTAAGGAAACCCCTTACGGGCAACCGGAGTCGCTTCAATTTACCAATATCAACCAGGCGTTTAGGCCCGGTAATGTATTGGTCATTGATGAGAATAACGATGGTAAGCCCGATGAACTGGGCATCCTGGTGGGCCTGGAATATAACAATATGGGCAACGGGATCCAAATCACAGGTTTCCGTTATATCACGGTAACGGATAAAACTGAGAAAGCCACTGTCATCCCGGTCGATCTGCGGATTAACCAGGGAATGACCCGGATTCGCGGCGTTATTGATATCTCCGGCTATTACCACGATGTACTGAAGCTGGATAGAACCGATGTGACCGATTGGAGTCTATTTGCCAAGCAGGTCTCTGCCGGGCCGGAAATACCCATTGATTACGACAAGGATATTATCAAGTTCAACAGCAAGGTGTATAAGGCAGATGCCTTGGTTAAAGCTATTTTGCGCCGTGGCTTGCCCAAAAGTGGAAATTATTGCTCCCAAACTGTTCAAGAGGCGATTATGGAAGCCTATGCCGATATACCTGGAATAAGAAGAGTTTTTGGCAATGCCAACGCCAACCAGATGGATGAGCGGCTTGAGTCCATGGGCTGGAAGCAATCCCCAGTGCCCATTCATGGTGGTATTGCAATATGGGAGTACACGTCGCTTTTCCCACAATATGGACATATCGGCGTTATTAACGAGGAGTCGCCCGGGGTGTTCAAAATCCATTCCGACGATCCCGGTTATTACCTGAGTTCCTTGTATACAGGGCCAGGTAACGCCAAACCCGAATTTTGGTACTACCCCAGCAATGAGCGCGTACCTGAGCCCGAGTTCCCAGCACCACCTGCAAGTGTTAATGCCGGTCCTCCCCCAGCTAGCCAGACAGGTGAGAGCCCTGCAGCCCAAAACCAGCCTGCAACAGCTCCAACTCAGCCTGCAGTGGATATTTCTCCGAATGATCCTGCGGCTACTGTTAATGGCAATCCAAACCGCGGCGCCGCTGAGGTTGCCCCGGCAGAGCAGGCTTCTTCCCCGCCCTTGACTCCGGTTACCGGTTTTCAATCCCGTAATGCAGGGGGTGTCGTGACTGAAATTATGAAGGATAAACTGGCTTCGGGTTTTGGCGGCGACTGCGCCCCAACCGTTGCCAGGGCGCTTTTAAGGGCCAATCCCGATCACCCCGGCATTCGAACAATGGTTGCAAATGGTAATTTTGGAGACATGGCGACCCGGCTGCAAGAAGCCGGATTTGTAGAATCGTTTGATGGCCCGGTTCATGGTGGTGTCGCTACCTGGGCCTGGACGTATTTATCGAGTGCTTACGGCCATACAGGCGTTGTCGATATCCAGGCGGACGGCACCGTTATGATTCGGGCGGATGATGAAGGATATGATCTGGCTACTATTTTCAATCAGGGCCAAGTGGCTCCGGTTCGGTTCTGGTACTTGCCGCAAGAGGGCGCAAATACCCCCGGTGATCATCCGATCGATTCTGTTGCAGATGCTCATCAACCCACTGCAATCACAGTTGCATACCGCACCTCGGCAAATGGTCAGCCACAGGTCGCGTCGGTTGGGCATTTACCGTCTACAAGCAGTATGGATGTGGTGTCCTTAGGTTATGGTCTGCATAGCCTGCAGCTTGTGGATGCGCAAACAGGGCAAATGGTTTGCTATAATTGTTCTCCATCTGAGGTTAACGTAGGAAGAGCCTATAAAATCATTGTTGCGGATATGCTACTGAAGGCATATGCTGATAAGGACTTGAAAAAGATATCCATCAAAGTTCCATTATCATTAATTGATCCGACAGATACCAGTATACAGCCTGGTGAGACCACACTATGGACGCTGCTGGAAAAAATGATTGTTGAGGACTCCAGCACGGCAACGAATACCTTGGTATTATTGCTGGGCAAGCAGGGTAACCTTGTACAGCGAGGCCAGCATTTTACGGCGTTGGCAAGGCAATATGGCTATAACAGCACCTATTGGCAAAGCCACACCAATATCGATACCACGGGTGATATGGCCTCGAGCAATGGCACCAATTCCCAGGATTTGATCCGGGCGCTGAAGAGCTTGTTGAACTACAAACAAAAGGGCCCCAACGACCCACAGGAAGTTAAACGACTTGCCGCATCGGCGTGGAGTTTACTTAAAGCCACCCAGTTTCCTGGTAATCATTTACAAGCCAATCCCAATCTGGTCCTGAAAAACGATCAGCGGGCGACTGGGAACGACCTGAGCATTGCCAATGTGGGTTCCATTCGCGTAAACGGCAGGCTGTATTACTATAGTGCTATCCCCAGTGAGGGCATCAATGCCGGTGAAAAAGTGGATCAACGTGTTAGTCGCGCCATTGAAGCTCTTGTTCGTCAACTGCAATCCGGTGGAAATCAGTATCAAACGCTTCAAGCTTAAGCGGCAGCAGCCTTGGATGCTTTCTCCAGCACCTGGATAACCTGTTGAATAAAGGCTTGTACCTGATCCAGCGGGGCCATGTTGTTAATCACCAGGTGGGCTTGGGCGCGCGTGGGCAATATATGGCGATGCAGGCAATCCACGGTGGTGTTCCACATATTATCGGTTGTGCCGCGGTTGTCGCGCATATTACGGGCCAGCCAGCGCTCCCTGCGTACGGATTCATCCACGTCCACGAAAATTCTAAAGTCGTACAGGCTGCGTAATTCCGCGCTGTAAAACGCATGGATGCCCTCCGTCACGATAAACGGGGTTACTGGCATGGCATAACCATTGTGGATGCTGGTGGGTTTGGCCTGCGGGGTGCCGTAAACCAGCTTGGGGATATGCAGGGTTTCCCCGAAGCGCAAGGTTTTAAGCCGTTTTAAATCCGCCATCAGCACATCAAACCGGATATGCGCGGGATCGTCAAAATCGATGCGGTGGTAAAATTCGTCCAGCGGCCAATGCGGAAAATCGGCTGCGAAGTTGCGGTAATAATTATCCTGCGTAAAGGCGGAAACCTCGGCAATTTGCCGAAGGCTGCCCACCACGGCATCCCGCACCATGGATTTACCGGAACCGGAAGCCCCGGCAAGCGCAATGGTAAATGGCACCGGCGTTTGGCTGATATGATGTACCCACTGCTTCACATTATCCCAAAAGGCCAGCGAGATGCTTTTAACAACCGGGCATGGCAACTGGCTGTCCCGCGCAAGGAGTTGCCGTAAGGCTTGCTGTATTTCCATGTCCAGCTTGGTGTTCATCAAACCCTAACTCGCCGTGTCTTATCCGCTTCTCTGTTATCATAGCCGACGTTGTGAGCGGCAGCAATGCAAGGCGAAGAAATATAAAGCGCCTGCCTTATAAATCGGCCAATCGGGCCAGGGCTTGAGAAGCCGCTTATTCGTCAGGAGGATTGCGTCTTATGGACGAACCAACGTCATTCTTAAAACTCCGGTGGCGACGGGTTAAACAAAGTATCTACCGGGCCATCGCCATTTCCTAAAAGCTCACTGAAGGCTTGTTCGTAGGTCGCCACATCCTCAGGTTGGTGTTCCTTCAGCCAGTCAATCACCAGGGAAGTGACAAGGAGGACGAATGCATGTTTATCCGGCTCGGCCCTAAGTTCTTCTGGGCGCTTCAGGTAGTATGCCAGCCCTTCGCGAAAGAGGGTGACTGCTGTTGTCATATCCCCTTGAAGCTTTGCCAACAAGCCCTGCTTTAACTTGTCTCCGGCATTGGCCTCAGATTGGGCCATAATCCGATCAACTTTAAGGCCACGCAGTTTGGCCTCATCATCAGGTTCACCAGCAGGGTCGTCGGACTGCCCGAATCGGGGATTAAAGCTATCCTTACCCGCAGGCAAAGGGCTATTGGTAATCGTAAGCCCATTAGGCTTGCGGTGTTGCGGTTGCTGAAGGTTCTGTACTTTAAATGGTTGTATTGCCGGTATTTTCATAACATTGTCTTTTTTGATGTCAATTCACATAAATGAAACCCAACCCAAACGGCAGATTGCCTTATATTTTTTACCTGCAAGCGGATCTCGGCGTCGCTCCCGGACGGACTTTGGCGGTTACCCGCCGAAGAAGTCGTCCGGCCCGCCTAAGAGCCGATCGATTCGTTGGCGGATTTGCTCAAGAACGGCTTGGTAAGGCGCGACCGTTTGCGGCTCATGTTCTTCCAGCCATTCAATCAACTTTACATTCGCTCCTTCAAGCGTAAACAACAAGCTAAAGTCCATTTCATCAGACAGTCTAGGGTTAAGATAACCCAGCCCTGCCTTTAAAAGCGGGATGCCATCCTTTGTATTGCCTTGATGAAGCGCCTCCATGCCCTGGTGGAGTTGTTGCTCCGCCAGCGCAGCCAGCCGAGCTTTGGCAAGCTGAACCTGTATATCCCGTAGTTGCGCTTCCAGTTGCTTTATCCCGGCCCTAATTCCTTCATCTTCTTGCCCAAACCGGGTATGGCGGGATGCTTGCAGCGGGAGAGTGTAACCTGTTGGCTTGTGCGGCTGCAAGCCTGGGTTCCGCTTTTGGTGCGAAACAGGTTTTACGATAAAGTATTGCGGGATATTGGTCATTCTTTTGCTCCCGTTACGCTTTTAATTTAACCCAAACTTGTTTTGCCAGCTTTGGGCTGTTTTAGTCAAGCTAAGGCTTCAAACTGGTGGTCTTGGGCATTGATAATCCTGCCCCATAATTCATAAGCGTCCTTCAATGCAGTTCGCTCATGAAAAGGGAGCGTATCCACCTGTGAATACGGAATATTTTCATGTTTTACAGGCTTCTGGCCATGTTCGTACTTGATAATTTTCATCATAAGCGCCTCGGGTTGGTCGCGCTCCCCCTCAAACAAAAATGTGTATCTATAGGGTTCTTGAATCAAAGTTCCACTAAACGCTTTAGTCAACAGTTCCACTAAACGCTTTAGTCAACATTGACTGATAAGCGCTTCCTTGCATCACACCCAGCGAAAGCGGATTTTGGAAGTCATACCAGGCCTGATAGGCAGTACCCGCTTTAAGGGTTTGAGGGCTTTGGAAAGGTCTTAAGGAGGTGCTTTTGGCAAAAAGCGTGTTTTGAGATAATTGACCAAACCGGACGGACATAAATTTTCTC
>CALAJO010000119.1 GCA_937922745.1 uncultured cyanobacterium | reverse complement strand
TACGGGCCTCTGCTAAAGATCCAACAATAAAAACAGTTCAAACGAAAAGAGGTCCAAATGTCTATGGCTACCGAAAAGTTTATCCAGTGCAGCGCCTGCGGAAACGAATTCAGCTTCAGCGTTGAAGAGCAAGAATTCTATCAATCCCGTGGATTCCAGGATCCCAGAAAATGCAAGCCTTGCCGTGATGCTGCAAAAGCCAGCCGTGGCGGCGGCGGTGGCGGCAGAGGTTTTAGCCGTGGTGGCGGCGGCGGTGGCTACGGCGGCCAGCGTCAAATGTACCCGGCAACCTGCTCCAGTTGCGGTATTCAAACCCAGGTTCCGTTTCAGCCCAACGGCTCAAAACCGGTATACTGTAGAGACTGTTACCAGTCTTCCTACTAAAACGAAGGAATTCTAATGGCTAAAAATAACCAGAAAAAAGAAAAGGCGCTCCGTAACAAGGAAAACGCCCGAAAGTACCGCAAAAAGCCTTCGTTCGGCAGAAACCGCAAAAGCGGTGGCAGGCCGGAGGGTGCAGGTGCTTCCCCGATGGCGACCGCGCCTTAAAGACACATTTTCCTTGTGCGTGAGCTGTTTACGGTTCACGCACAAGAATTTTTTCCAGAAGTGGAACGCCGCTGATGTTGTTCCACTTCTCAATTTTCAAGTCCTTTTAGACTTTGGTCTTCAGTCCCGAAGATCGTTGCACGATTGTCTCAAGAGCACTTGGAAATGCGAATGAGCACGTAAAACGAAAGATTGGAGACATCGTCCTTATGAGTTTTGATGTACTGGGCCTTAGCCCGGAATTAAGCCTCGCCTTGCGCGATATGGCATTTGAAACCCCGTCCCCTATTCAATCCCAGGCCATTCCGCTGTTGTTGGCGGGCCAGGATATGATTGGACAAGCCCAAACCGGTACCGGAAAAACCGCTGCCTTTGCCATCCCGATAATTGAGCGTATTGACCCGCAAAATAAATTCATCCAGGCGCTCGTAATGTGCCCCACGCGTGAACTGGCGATACAGGTTGCCGAGGCGTTTCGTAAGCTGATGAAGTACAAGCCGGGCCTGGCCGTAGTGTCTATCTACGGCGGGCAACCGATTGATAAACAACTGAAGGCGTTGAAAAAACGGCCCCAAATTATCGTGGGGACACCCGGGCGTTTGACGGATCACCTTCGCCGTGGCTCGATACGCCTGGATGCCGTGCAAACCGTGGTACTGGATGAAGCGGATGAAATGCTGGATATGGGATTTCGCGATGATATCGAGTCTATCCTCGGACAGGTGCCCGCGCCCAGGCAAACCGTCATGTTTTCAGCCACCATGCCCAAATCCATCCTGGAATTAACCCGGAAATACCTCGTAAATCCCGAATGGGTGCGCATTGAGCCGGAACCGCTGGACACCTCCCGCATTCACCAGGAATATGTGGAAGTGAGTTCCAAATCCCGCTTAAATGCACTCACCGGCCTGATTGATACACACCAGCTTAACCTGGCCCTGGTCTTCTGCAACACCCAGCGCCAGGTCGATGAGCTGACCGACAACCTGAAAGAGGAAGGCTACTTGGCGGGTGGACTTCATGGGGGTATGTCCCAGGAAAAACGCGATCGCGTAATGGGCCGTTTCAGAAAGGGAACGATTCAGTTTCTGGTGGCAACGGATGTGGCGGCGCGCGGTATTGACGTGCAAAACGTCCAGGCCGTGTTCAACTACGACATCCCGGATCGCCCTGAAAGTTACATGCACCGCATCGGCAGGACCGGCAGGGCTGGAAAAACGGGCCTGGCCTTCACCTTTGTTTCTGCCAGCCAACTAGAGAAGCTGAACCGCTCATCGCTGGATGGGATTCAGTCGCTTCACCTCCCACGAGAAGGGCAGAAGAAACGGCCCAAGTCTTCCGGTGGTGGTGGCTTCTTCGGACGAAAAAGCAGCGGCAAGTTTTCGCGCCCGGGCCAAAAGCCCAAGCCCCGAAAGAAAACATTTGCCTAGAATCAAACGCCCGGTGTGAATTACACCGGGCGTTTAACTTCAGAAAGAAACAATTTTTACAAAAGGCTTGCAAAAAAATATCAACACGTTATACTGAACAACACAAATTCAAATTTAATCTGCTATTTTAAACAGATTTTACACTGGAGCCCGTTAGACCCTTATGATGCGACAAATGCTCGATAACGATTCGATCAAGCACACAGCCGTAGATGCTGTGAATGTCGCGTATGGTTACTTTTATTATTTTTATTTTACCTCGGTAGAGGGTTGCTAGCGGCGCGCAGATAAACGCACAGGATTAACAATAACCGCTGAACCCTCACCAACCGGTTCAGCGGTTTTTTAGTTTTACAAAACCGTTGGAACACAAAAAGGAGCCCCCTCAATGACCACCCGTATCGCGTTAAAACAAACCGAACAAACCCCAACATCCGTTGTCCGGATTAATGACCGCTTGACCTGCGGCGGCAAGGACTTGTGGATTACAGCCGGCCCTTGCGCAGTGGAAGGCTTTTCTCAACTGGAGATGGTAAGCCAGAACCTGATTGAGAATGGCGTTGGGAGCCTCCGCGGCGGTGCATTCAAGCCGCGAACCTCCCCCTACAGCTTCCAAGGCTTGGAATTGGAAGGATTGAAGATGCTCGATGAAATGCGCCGTCTCCATGGCCTGGCCATTGTGACGGAAGTGATGGCCATTGAGCAAATTGAGGCCATTGCAGCGCATGCGGATGTGCTGCAAGTGGGTAGCCGCAATATGCAAAACTTCCCCCTGTTGAAGGAATTAGGTAAAATTGACAAACCGATTTTGTTAAAACGCGGGCTGGCCGCCACACTGGATGAATTCCTGTGGTCGGCGGAATACATCATGGCTGGAGGCAATCAACGGGTGATATTATGTGAACGCGGCATCCGCAGTTTTGACAGTGAAACCCGCAACGTTCTGGACTTGGGCGGCGTGGCCGTTTTAAAGCAAAAATCGCACCTGCCGGTCATCGTGGATCCCAGCCATGCCGCCGGACGGCGCGATATTATCCCGGCGATGGCAAAAGCCGCTATTGCTGTTGGCGCGGACGGACTGATCATCGAAATTCATCCCAGCCCCAACCAATCGGTCAGTGATGCCGACCAGGCGCTCTCCCTGGAAATGTTTGCCACGTTGATGAACCAGGTTGAACCCATTGCAACCGCAATGAACCGCTCGCTGAGATCCCCAGTTAACAGCGGTGCCCTTGCCTAGATGAGTACCGATCATTTTTCAACCATCGCTATTATCGGCTTGGGACTGATTGGCGGTTCCTTTGCCCGGCTCATCCGACACCAGCAACCACAGGCCCAAATTCTCGGCTTGGACAAACCGGAAGTCCTGGATGCCGCCTTGGCTGAAAACGTTCTCTCCAACAGTCTTCAGAGCCTGGAGGACGAGCGCCTGTATTCCGCCGACCTGATTGTATTGGCAACGCACCCGTACGAAAGCTATGAGCTTTTGCAAACACTGGTTGAAAACGCGGCACAACCCATTGCCCTCATGGATCTGGGTAGCACAAAGACCCGAATTTGCGATTTAGCCGATCAACTAGCCAAACCTTTTTGCTTTGTGGGCGGGCACCCTTTGGCCGGTCGCGAAGTGAGCGGCTTTGCTAACAGCCGTTGGGACTTATTTTTAAACAAGCGCTTCCTGCTCACACCCTCGCTAAAGACAGAGGAAGCGTTCCTCAATCGGCTGACCCAGTGGCTTTCGCAGGTTGGCGTCATTCCAGTCGTGGTAGATCGCCAGCAGCATGACCGGCTGATGAGCCTGGTGAGTCATTTCCCACAATTTTATGCCGTGGCGTTGGCAAACCTGCTGAACCGCCACAATCCGGAAGAAGCGCTCCATTTCCTGGGCGGCGGCATTGATGACCAAATGCGTCTGATGGCAAGCCCTTACACCATGTGGCGAGAAGTTTTCCAGGATAACAAGGAGAACCTGAACCAAATTCTCGGCGATTTCATCACCATCCTGCAAGGCATGCAACAAGCATTGGAATCGGATGACATGACAGACTTCTTTAAAACCAGCGCAAGCATCCATCAAATGTACAAAGCGTTCCGGCAAGCTTAGCAAACGCGATTAAGACGAAACCGGCGGTTTGAAGCCGCCGGTTTCGTGTGTGTATGGATGTCGAAACTTAAGAATTCCAGCTCTGGGACAGCTTTTTCTGAAGATCCAAGTCGGCCTTCAGTCGTGCCTGGGCTTCTTCGCGCATAGCCTGCGATACGGCAAACATCACCTTGGCCTGTTCAGCCTGTAAGTCCAACGCCTTACCGAACCGGGCCAGTTGCTCAGGCGGATAGGCAAAAGGGTTGGCCATTAATTGATATTGCGTTTCACGCACATTGTTGAGGGTGGCTTGTGCATCATAGTAACGGCTGGTTGCGGCATAAACCTGTGCTAACTGTACTAACATCTAAACCCCTGTTCCTTACCTTGTCTTATCTGCCTATGTCATCTATGAGTCACTATTCTATAGATTTTAACGTCGCTACACAAGGGAGTTAATAAAGTTTTAAGATTTACAGTCACTGTAGAGCTTGCAGCAATGATAACTAGCCCGACAAGAGCGTCCAAACCGAATGGGTGCTATAATCCCAGTAAATTTACGAGTGAATTGACAAAATGACAATCGAATTTCACGTTGAGTCCTTCCAAGCCAAAGATAGCGCGACTATCCGGTATGGTGTTTTATCCGCAACCCAGCCGAATGCCCCTTCGCAGCGGCCGATTGTTTTCGTGCCCGGTCTGGGCGGCTCCATTAAATTTGCACTGAATTTCCTTAAGCGATTTGTGCCGCACCATGGCCCGGTTTACAGCATGGATGGCCGTGGCATGGGCTTGAATGAAGAACTGGCCCCAAAGCCCTCTCCTGGGGATTATCTGCAAGACCTGGATGAATTCATCCGCTACCTTCAGCAGAAAGAACTGATTCAGGCCGATCAATCCCCTATCCTGATGGGACTGAGCCTGGGGAGCATTTATACCACCCTGTTTGCGACGCGTTATACACACCCATTTAAAGCATTAATACTGCTTGCCCCGGCCTTCTCACCTCATCCTAAAACCTTTGGTTTCCGCTTTCGACTCAAAAACTATAGCCGGATTTTTTATAAAGGAATCAAAGCGATGACCACGATGCCCTACGGCGTCAGGGAGCTATCGCGGGATGAAACCCTTTACGATGACCCGCACTTGCAGAACCCCATGGTACTACCTTCCTTTTATCTTTTCCTGGTTGAACGCATGTGCCTGAAAGCGTTTAAATCCATCCGGCAACTCCGCCTGCCCACGGCGTTTGTTGTCCCGGGACAGGATGTGGTGTGCTGCCCGGAGCGGATGCTGGCCGCTTTTCAACAAATACCGGGCAACCAGAAAAAGTGTTTTGCCTATCCCGATCTCTACCATGACGTTGCCCAGGAACTGGAGGCAGACCAAGTGCGCTTGGAAGCGGACTTAACCGAATGGCTCCTGGCAGCCTGCCCCAACGATGAAACCGTGACAGCAACAGAGCCCTTCTCCTCTTTGGAACATGCAGGCCGGGCGCGTTAATTCCTGATTGATCAAAATCATCTGCCCCAATCAATTTAAGAGCTTGCTGTACAATTGAAATAGAAAGTCTACGGAGTGGAGCGTTAACCATGCAGTCCGGTGGAGAGAAGCGCCAGAAAGGCGAGCCCTTAAAGGCCATTGTTCAGCAAGGCGAAATTGGGTTTTACCCTTTTAACAGTATTGCGGTTACTGCGCTGGCTGCCGAGCAAACCAACACGGTTATTACCGGCAGGGACGATGCCCAAAGCAGCAAATATCGCAACCTTACGGAATTTCAAAGCGGAAGCCAGAGCGTTTCCCTGAAAGGCAAGTTTTTTACCGGGCTCACCGACGCCTTTTACCGCGGCAAGCTCCCCGAACTCGTCATTGTCTCTTCGGATATGATGGGCTTGCCGGCTTTTCTGGAAGAGTTTTTGGATTACCTGGAAAAATTGTGCGGGCTGGGCTTTATTACACCCAACGATGCGGAGGAAATGGCTGCCCTCGATAAATACGTTCCGCAAATCCTGATTGCAACCTATGGCGTCGTTTACGAGGTGATCCTCGACAAATTAAAAATCGCGCTGAACAACCTCAATGCGTTGTCTCTCCGCCAGCGCGAACGCCTACTGCAAAAATTCTCGCGCGGGCTGATTACTTCCGCGCCGGATGGATATGATTTACAGCTTTATCCGGCCATTTTTTTCCCCAGCCCCGTGGAAATCCATCTGGCAGGGACTAAGTCGCTGTACCTGGTTAAAACCACCCAAATCCTGGAAGCCCATCAGATTCCTTACCAATTTAACCCCAATGGGGAACTGGGCGTCCTGGAACTGGAATTGAGCCTCGCCCACCGTCACCTGCTGTCCAGGACGATCCCCAAAATCCTGAAGGAAGGAGTACCTCTCGCCTTTTCTCCAGAGGACTTGACCCGGGAAATGGACAATCTAGGCCAACAGTTTGATATTCTGCCTGGCCTGGTCACGCAATCTCCCCGGCAGGGCAAGGCAAAACCCGAGAAAGAGATCGCGTTTCGCCTTTCAGCCGCAGATGTCGCCATGGTACATCAGCTGAAAAGCCTGGCAAGGAATGTGAATGCGACGGCGCTGCTTGGGATGTTGGACGAGCTGGGCAAAATTCTTCACCTGCAGGTCACGGTTACCCATGCGGACGATATGATGGAGCCCACTTCCCGATGACGATGCGTAAACAACATACCCCGCCGCCGATGCTTCGCGTCAAGGTTTTACAAATTTCAGGCATTTCCCTGATTACACTCAGCATTTTAAACCTATTGTTTTTACCGACGATTTCCTACCTGGTGGATTTTCTCTTTTTTGGCACGGGTATCCTGATGTTTTATGTCTCTTATCGCTTGTGGCGAAGCACAAAAGCACGCTATGCACGGCAAAGGCAGATCACCCGAATAAAGGCCGCCGCTTAAAGACTTGGCAATTCTTAAACATTCAGGCATTTCATTCTGATCATCTCCGGGCTAAACTATTGTCAGGACTCCTATATTTACGAACAGTAAACAGGTCTTCAGAGCCGTATGTCCTACCCGTCACAACAGATTTTAATCCTTTCCTCCAACACGGGTGGAGGCCATCAGAGCGCGGCAAATGCCTTGCAGGAAAGTTTCCTGAGGCTTTCTCCCGGGCGCGTACTGGTCAATGTAGCCCAGGTCCTGGAAGAAGCCCACTTTATTACCCGCTATTTCGCGGATGCGTATAACTACCTGCTGCGCAACCACCAGCATTACATGAAATATTATTACAGCGCCATCGAGCGCATCCGGCCGTATGAGTCGCACTTCATCTTCCAGATGTGCCTTAAGTACGGCACCCAGATTGTTGAGCGGTTCGGGCCGTCCATGCTGGTTTCCGTCCACCCGATGACACAGCATTTCTTCGCGTATATCCTCAAAAAACTTCGGCTCGTGGATAAAATCCCGCTCATCACCGTGGTCACGGATCCATGTGCAGGCTTCTGGAAAGGCTGGGCCTGCGCCGAGGTATCGCAATATTTTGTGGCCAGCGACGGAGCCAAATTGCAATTGGAGGCATACGGTGTTCCCGCCAACGATATCCAGGTTGTTGGGATGCCGGTACACTCCAAGTTCCAGCCCATTGCGTCGGAGGAAGATAAGCGCCATTTAAGAGAAGCGCTGAATCTGGATCCGAATCGCTTTACCGTGCTGGTAAACGCCGGATGGATTGGCGGCGGCAATGTGCCCCAACTGTATGAAGCCCTGGTCAATGCATCCAACCAGAACATTCAGGTTGTATTTCTTTCTGGGCAGAATGAAGAGCTTCGGCGTTATGCCGAGAAAACCGCCCAACAGATGTCCTGCCCGGTTAAAGTCTTGGGCTTCACCAAGGAAGTGAACCAATGGATGAATGCCTCCGATGTGATGGTGTCTAAACTCGGCGGTTTAACCACATTCGAAGCCATGGCATGCCATCTGCCCATTATGGCAGACTGCTTAACCCCGCCCATGCCGCAGGAGGCAGGCACGGCCGAGTACATTGCTAATAGCGGGGCCGGCACCCTCATCACCAACCCGCAACAAATTGTTGCCGAGTTGCACCAACTGACGACAACCTCTCCTGAGCGGTATCACTCCATGCAACAGGCCGCAGCCCAAATTGGCCGACCTGGGGCGGTGGATAAAATCACGTCCGAGATTTTAAAATACTTGTCCTAGCTCCCTGCTTCAAATTGCTTTCCCCTTTACCGCCAAGTATGATGATGACTGTTAGATGAATATTTCTATGCAGTGGAGAGAATCATTTTGAGCTATGGGCCTGTTAGAGAATAAAAAAGTATTTGTTACCGGCGGATCAAGAGGAATTGGAAAGGCCCTTTGCCAGGTCTTCGCCAGGGAAGGCGCGGATGTGGCCTTTAACTACAGCAGTTCCGAAGAGCAGGCCCAGGACACGTTAAAGCAGATTGAACAGCATGGCAGGGAAGGTTTGGCCTACAAAGTATCCGTAACGGACAAGCACGGTATTGTGCATATGGTGGATGAACTCCAGGAGAAGTGGGGCCGCATTGATATCCTGGTCAACAATGCCGCAATCAACAAGGCAGATAACTTTGCCACCACCACCGAAAAGTCTTGGCTTTCCATTGTAGATGTCAATATCAACGGCCTTTACTACGTGACCAAGCCCATTTACAAAAACATGATGCGGGCTCGCAGCGGCCATATCCTGAACATGACCTCTATTGGCGCAATCCGAGCCTTGCCCACCTCCGTGCATTATGCCACCACAAAGGCCGCGGTTATTGGGTTTACCAAATGCCTCTCTCGGGAAGCCGCTAACTTTGGCATCTCGGTAAATGGCATTGCCGCCGGGATTTTTGACACCGACCTGGGCCAGGCCTTGCCGGATTACTTCCAGACGATGTATAGCAACTGGTCGATGAAGGGGCGCTTTGGTCGCCCGGAGGAGCTGGCTGAATTTGCCGCGTTCATGGTCTGCGATCGCAATACGTATATGACCGGTGAAATTGTCGTCCTGGATGGCGGAACGGTCGTTTAAGCCGTAGTCTAGCCTGTTGTTAAGCAGGTGCCTTCAATCTGCAAGGTACGGGTTTCGCGTTGCGTGGACACAATGGCCCATTGGAGTACCTGAACGCCCTGCGGCTGAAACCGGGTTTCCAATGCGGATTGGATTGCCTCCAGTTGCGGGGGAAACTGCAAAACCTGAATGGATGCTTGAAAGCTTTCCAGCGGCATCGTTATTCAACCGTAACGCTTTTGGCCAAGTTACGCGGCTGATCGACATCTTTCCCTAAAAATTCCGCAATGTAATAAGCCAGCAACTGCATCGGCACGGAGGTTAAGATGGGCGACAACAATTCGTGCGTCTTGGGAATCATCAGGACATCTTCGAACGTGTCCTTTACATCCTCCGGCATCGGGCCGCTGTTAATGGCGATGACATACGCATCACGCGCCTTGGCTTCCTGGCAGTTGGAAATCATCTTGTCGTAAACAATGCCTTCGGTCAGCACCGCCACCACCGGAATCGAGCGATCCAGCATGGCAATGGGCCCATGTTTCAGTTCGCTAGCGGAATACCCTTCGGCGTGGATATAGCTGATCTCCTTCAGTTTCAAAGCACCTTCCAGCGCGGCAGGGAAGTTAATGCCACGCGCAATGAAAATCATATCGCGGGAGTTACCGTATTTTTTGGCCAAGGCCTGGATGGGTTCCGGCGTATGCAGGATATGCTCCACCAAGGCAGGAAGGCGTTGCAGCTCGCTCTTGATCTCCTGAAGGTTTTCGGCAGCGAGCGCCTTCCGTGTTTCTGCAAGATACAGCCCCAGCAGATACAGGACGATGACCTGCGCGGTAAAGCTCTTCGTGGCGCAAACACTTACTTCCAGCCCAGCACGGACAGGGAGTACCCAATCCGACTCGCGCGCAATGGTCGAATCTTCTCGATTGGTAATGGCAATGACCGGAGAGCCTTTGTCATGGGACTGGCGAATTGCCGTCAAGGTATCCGCCGTTTCGCCGGATTGGGAAATGGCAATCACCAGCGTCTTGTCATCGATAACCGGGTTGCGGTAGCGAAATTCGCCGGCAGCTTCCACTTCAACCGGGATACGTACCAAATCCTCAATAAAGTATTTGCCCACCAGCCCCGCGTGGTATGACGTGCCGCACGCCACAATAAAGATGCGGTTAATCTGCTCCAGGCGTTGCGCCGCATCGGATTGAAACAGGGCAATCGGCTCCTCCGGCGTGATGAGACGCCCGCTAAGCGAACTGCGGATAACATCGGGCTGTTCGTGGATTTCCTTCAGCATAAAATGCTTAAAGCCTTTTTTATCCGCGATCAGCTGGCCGCTGGCAATGGTTTCCACCTTGGCGTCAATCGGCTCGCCGTAAAAGTTAATGACTTTAAAGCCTTGCGGGGACAGTTCGACAATTTCCCCATCCTTGAGGTAGGCCACTTTGTTGGTATGTTCTACAACCGCCACCACATCACTGCCAAGCAGCAGTTCGTCTTCACCAATACCCACAACCAGCGGAGCATGGTTACGAACGCCATACAACTTATCTGGATGCCGTTTATCCAGGATGACCAGGGCATAAGCACCCACTAAGCGCTGGGAAACCTGCTGAAGCACCTTCATCATATCAGGCTCGGATTTAGACAGTTCCTCGATAAGATGCACCACACACTCGGTATCGGTTTTAGAATGGAATTGATGGCCTTTTTGAGTCAGACCTTCGCGCAATTCGCCATAATTCTCGACAATGCCATTATGGATCAAGGCAATGTTCCCATCGCAGCTGACATGGGGGTGTGCATTCTGATCGGTGGGCGCGCCATGGGTTGCCCAACGGGTGTGGCCCATACCGATATAGCGGCTTTTGCCGTTCTTCTCAAACAATTTCTCTGGGAGTTGGTTTCGCAGGTTCATCAGCTTCCCAGAGGCTTTGTATACGGTTAGCAGGTCGTTATCAACAAAGGCCAGCCCGGCGGAGTCGTATCCACGATACTCCAGTGTTTGCAAGCTATCCAGAATAACTGGAACAACGGACTTTTTACCAATATAACCAACTATACCGCACATAAACACACCTTCATTTTATCGCCGAGGGAACTTACTTGTATTATCAGGCAATTCTCTCCCTGGTGCAATCCTGTTGGTATGGCGGGTTTATAAACCGTAATCTCCGCCAAGCGACCCCTACCGCGCCTTCGGATATGCGGCTGATCAATATGGACCAAGCAATATAGGCTGGGAATTGACATCATGGGGGAAGGCTTGTAGCGTATTTGCTATGAGCCAGATGTCCTTATCAGAGCCCATGACGGTCACGTCCATTCAATCCCTCATCCAGAGTAAGGCCTTGCAGCATATTGCGATTATTATGGATGGGAATCGTCGCTGGGCGCAAAACAAGGGGTTGCCTTCCACGCAAGGCCATTACCAAGGGTATAAAACACTTAAGGACATTGTGGAGTACTGCTCGGACGTTCTTCATCTGCCAGCACTAACGGTTTACGCCTTTTCCACGGAAAACTGGCAACGGCCAGGGCGGGAAGTCGACTTCTTAATGAAGCTGTTCCATCAAACGCTTCAAGATGAGATTGATGAACTGGATGAGAAAAACGTCCAGCTTCGGTTTATTGGGAATATTGCCGCCATGTCGCCGAGCTTTTACAAGCAATGCCTTGCAGCGCAACAACGCACGGCCCAAAATACCGGCATGATATACCAAGTCGCCATTAATTACGGCGGACGCGCTGAGATTACCGCAGCGGTAAAGCAACTGGCCCAGGCTGTAAAGCAAGGTGATTTAGAGCCGGATGCATTGTCGGAAGCCGACATTACCAGACAGCTTTATACCGGCCAAACCATGGATCCGGATTTACTGATCCGCACAGGCGGCGAATCCCGACTGAGTAACTTCCTGCTTTGGCAAGCCGCCTATGCGGAAATCTGCATCATCGAAGAGCTTTGGCCGGAATTTACGCCGGATGTCTTGAATCGCACCATTCAGGTTTTTCAACAGCGCCAGCGGCGGTTTGGCCGTTAAAAGTTATTCCTTCCCTGCTGTTTTTTGGCCTGGAATTGCCTTATAAACCGGCTTACCCAGTAATTTATAAAGCAGAGGCTTATAAAATTTGTCGTTAAATGTATTTACAGCAGCGTCAATGGGTGCAATCAACAGTGGAATAACCGCGATACTTACAATTGCCGGAGCAAATAAACGCACGGTAGGGTTTTTTAAAAATCCGACCTGCGCCATACGATTTGTCTTCAGCCAATGTTCCGCAAACTCACGTACTTTCTCAACATAAAAAGCAGGAATGAAATAACTTGCTCCCGCCTGGAACAAACCCGCCGAACTTCCTTCAATAAAGGCATTCTTCGCCTTTACCAGCTTACTCTCGCTAACAGTATGCTGATAAGCAGCCTTTCCTTTACTCAAGGCATCCATCAACGAGTACGCTGCAACCACATGATATGTTAGGTTGTATATCCCATTAGCCAGATTCTTGTCGTAAAGAGGCTTTCCTAATATCGAGGTTTTACTTAATGCAGCGCCCAGCCCGCCCAAACTCGGCATGGAAGCCTTGCTTAAGTAACGGTTTAAAATGCCTTTTGTCCCTTCGCCTGCTTCATTAAAATAGCCCAAATAGCGTGCAGCCGTTTCCCGATAAAAGTCGCGACCTTGTAATGGCAGCATATGCGTCACATTTTCTACCAATTCGCCTGCTTCTTTTTCCACAGTGCTGGTTAAGGCTTGTGTTAATTTTACCCCCGAGGCCGCTTCTTTCTTTAATGTATCCTCACCTAATGTTTGCAAGGCAGGCATAACCGCAGGCCGAGGTAACACAAAAGGAACCGGCTGCTGAACTCCATAACTATGCGGCACACTTTGCCAGGTTGATGGAGTTGAATAATATGAATATGGATTATAGTTGTTGGCTAACCAGTAATTCATCCGCCTTACACCCTTCCCCAAAATATGGGAATTAGTGACCTGCCTTTGATTGAGGTAACAACAAATTAATCACTTCTTCAGTTTCCGCCGAGTCTCCCTCTGGAAAAAATAACGGTTTAGACACCAAGTAAACGCCTAGTAATAATACCAAAATAGTACTAAATTTCGCAATCAGGACCGGGGCTTCCTTGAATCGCATCCACTTATCCTGGATGCGCGACGTGCCTTTAATCATGAGTATGCCTAACACAAAAAGGACAGAGCCCAGCCCCAAGCTAAAGACCGTTAAGCCCGCCAAAGCTGGTGCAACCTTGCCAACGGCAAAGGCTGCAATCAAGCCCGTTAGCGCAACCGGACAAGGTGTCAG
>CALAJO010000118.1 GCA_937922745.1 uncultured cyanobacterium | reverse complement strand
CCTATCAAACAACCGAGTTGCTAGAGTATTAAACTTTGTAACGCGTTCTTCTATATAAAGGTATTGAAGTCATGCGTCACAAAATTGGGGAGGATTACTATATCGAAAATAGTGTATGAAATCCACTATTCGTGAAGAATTACGGTTCACTTTTTACAGTATTGTGTCTATGCTTCTTATTCTTATATCAAAGCAGTAAAGCTTTGTTTACAAACATGCCATTTTGGGCAAGCGCGATCTATCTTTGGTTTTTAAGGTTTCAGAAAGTGACTCGAACCTGATATTCGATGAATATACAAAACCTCCCCTCTGCACTTCCATATCGTAGGGAAGTCAAAAACGGTTCTTTGGGTTGGGCGAATCCGCTTGCCAACTCGGGCCGTGTTTTGCCTCAACCTGCCGCAACACTGTCCCTGTCGGGGCCAGTGGGCGTTCCTGCTGCACCGCGGATGGGCTCCGGCTCCGGGCCGATGGGGTGGATTCAAAAGATTATGTCCTTCATCGAGAATGATAAGATTGTTGAGCTGGTCATTAGCGACTTGCTGGCCATGGTGCTGCCGCGCACCTGGATTGAATACATGAAGCGTGGTATCGACTCGGCGCGGGAAACCTTCTTCCGCGAAAGCTCCGGCACGGTAACCAATACTTTCCTGGCAGGCTGGGTTGGCTTAGGGGCCACCATGGCCTTCCAGATGAGCCGGGCAAATCCAAAGGGGATGAGTTACAAAGCCTGGATTGATACGCCGGTACTTAACGCCTTTGCCCACATTACCGATGACCTGTTAAAAAAGCCGGGCATCGATACCCCGGATAAGCTTCGCCAGGAGTTTATCAAAACATTCCTTTCCCGCCTGGAGTCCACCGATAATATCCATAATTTTGGGCGGTACAAAAAGCATTTTGCCAATACCCACGGCAAGCTGGGCGCTGCGCAACTGGAAGAGCTGGTTGCCCATTACCTGGGCAAAACCCCTTCAGAAAATGGCAAGCGTCACCATGCCTTCAATATCGAGGAAACCGTGGCCAAGCGGTTAAAAGATCCGGCGAATCGCCACAAACTGAGTTCTATCCTAGCCAAAGTGAAGGACGATGTCCTGCACAAACATCCTCAAGGGAACACCAAACTCCTTAGCCGTTTACAGGGCGAAGCCAGGGAAAAATTCTATAACGAGCTGCGCAGGGCGGTTACGCAAGAGGTTCGGGCATCAGAGAAGCATTTTATCGATATGCTCTATGACGTGGCAACACGGGAAGGGTTGACCGACCGGGTTAACTTTAAGTTTGATACCAGGCAACGCCATCCCAAAACCGGCCGCCTGGTAACGAAGACGTTGGATGTTGGCGTCCGAAGCACACGGGAGTTGCTGGAAAAAGCCAAGTACTTTATGGAAGAGTACCTGAACCGCGCCCTGGTTGAAGCCCATAAGCCCGATGGAAACGATTTGTCCAAAGTGGCTTCCCTCAATCGTCAGCTTCTGCGCAGCAAACTGTTCCAGAAGCAGGGCGCAAGCTGGCTACAGAAGCATCTATTCCCCAACGTTAAGGATGGCTTGATTCCTTATTCCTATAAGTCCAAATTCTTCATCGTCCTCTTCCCGGTTGCGCTGGTAACATCCATTGGATGCAGCATGGTTTTGGTTAACAACTGGATTACCCAGAAAAAGCACCAGGGTAAAAAGTTCTTCCCCGGCGAGGTGGCCCTGATGAATGAGATCAAGGGGCAAGGCCCGCGTTCTGTTCGTCCACAACCGTTACAGGGGGCCATGGTATGAGAGTTGGAATGACCACGGCGTTGCATTACAAGCCATTGCTACAGCAGTCGCAGAAGCAACATGCCCGCTTCGGGAATATGGGCGTCACGGCAATCCCAATGGTTTTAAAAGTGGCGGACTTCGCAACGTTGGGTAAAGCCACCGAGCTGATGAACCGGATTATCTATGGCGCCGTCATCGGCTCCCGTATCGGGTTTTCCCGCTCTCCCAAGGAGGCCTGGGAAAATGCCCGGCGCGATATGCTGGGCTGGTACTTCTGGTTTATGGGCAGTCCCATTATGCAGACGCTGATGGTGTTGGGGCTTGGCTTAGTGAAGCCGGAAGCTAACAAAGTATTGATATCCAAAGTAGATAATAAAGCGCCTGCACCCATCAAATTCCTGCAGTTTATGTTTAACCCCGGACGTATTTACACCATTGCCAGCGATAAGCAGATTCATCAGCGCCGCGATCAGGTTATCCGGGATATGATTGCCAGGAAGGCGTCGAGAGTTGAAATCGAAGGCGTCAAGAAATTCTTTGGGCATATGGCTAATTACAGGGCACTGGTGTCCTTTATCGGGCTTATTTTCACCTTCCTCTCCCTGGGGATTGGCATTAACCTGATTAATATCGCGCTGACCAAGGCCGCATTGAAGCGGGAACACGAAAATGCCACCAATAAAAGCGCAACACCGATGGAGCAACCGGTTAAGCAGCCCCAATCCGTTACGCCGGAACAGTTGGCCTTGCTTCAGCAGTTATTGGGCGGTAGCCCCAAGACCAACCCAGCCCAAATGGCTGTTCCCGGTATAAGCGCTATGGGTGGCAATCCTTTTTACACCCGGATACCGAACCCTGGGTTTGCGGCTAGGAGCCAATTTTAGCCCGGTCTTCCGGCGGATGCGATTTGCGCTCCGGCGCGGGCTTGCCCGGATTTTTGGAGAACAGCCGCTGCAGGTTTTCCCGCGAGAGGAACTCGCCCAAAAGCAACCGTTTTTGGCTTTTCTCCCCGGCAGGGGCAATGCCGTACAACAGCTCCAACTGCCGTCTTAGCTCATCGGTGGCGTTGATTTTCTGGATGGTGCCGCTGAACACCATCGAAATGTTGCCGGTTTCCTCGGAAACAACCAGGCAGCGGCTGTCGGAAATCTCCGTTAAGCCAATTGCCGCGCGGTGACGGGTTCCGTATTTCCAGCTCAGGTTGGGGTTTTCGGATAAGGGTAGGAGGACGCCTGCGGCCAGCAGCCGTCCATCCGGGCTTACGATGACCGCCCCATCGTGCAGCGGCGTGTTTGTGTGGAAGATGGTCAGTAGCAGTTCCGTACTCAGGCGGGCTTCCAATCGTGTGCCGGCTTCCAGGTAGGTTCCCACGCTGCCGCTGGTGGATTCCAGCACAATCAACGCCCCGGTCTTGGTTTTGCTCAGCAACCTCAAGGATTCTACCAGCTCGTTAATCAAATGCTCGGCGTTTTTCTCCTTGCCGCCCGCTGTCAATGTCTGTTTCCCAAAGAGATCCGGTTGGCCTAGGTACACCAGAAGCCGCCGCAATTCCGGCTGGAAGATGATGATAAACCCGATAATGCTGATCTGGAGGACAACCTGTAAAATACCGCTGATGATGGTAAAGCCCAGGATACCGGCCAGAAGGTGCAGCGCCAGGATAACCGCAACGCCTTTAAGAAGCTGCGCGATATAGGTGCCGTAAATCTTGAAGTACAGCCAGGAAACCACCACGAAGACCAGCAGGA
>CALAJO010000117.1 GCA_937922745.1 uncultured cyanobacterium | reverse complement strand
CCTGTGCTTGCAGTTGTCCTACCTGCCTTACCTGGAGATTGTCCTGTGGTTGATGCTCTTTGCACCTTCAACCGCGCAGGATCGCATCCAGATTCTGTATGACGACCAGTGCAACCTCTGCGCGAACGCCATGCGGCTGGTGCGTTGGCTGAATGTGATTCGTGTGGCGGACTTTCTGCCGCTCTCGAAGAATTTGGAGACTGCGGCACAGTATGGCATCCAGCCTGATGACCTATATCAGAATATGCATGGTCTATACCAAAACCGGGTCTTCGTGGGATACGACTTGTACCTGCTGCTGGCGCGTCGTAACCCGCTGCTGTGGGTGGTCTACCCCGTCCTGCTGTTGGGCAAGCTCACCGGCATCGGGCCTAAAATCTATGGCTGGGTTGCCCAAAACCGTTACCGGGTTTCCAAGGCGTGTGGGCTTAAACCGTATGCCCTTCCGGCCAGGCCTGCCTGGAAGCCTCTGCAATATCAGCGGTACGGCATCATCACCGGTGTCATTGTCGGGTTTATGCTCTCCACCAGCCTGGTTTACTTCGAAACCCCGTTGGCCAAGCCCGCCGTGAAGAAGACCGTGCAATGGTACAAGCCCATTCTCCTGCACACGGGGCTGGTGCCTCCCAACGTCTTTAACCATCAGGATCTCTCGCTGGGGGACAAATGGGTAACGGTGACGCGGCATTATAAAGACCAGCCCAGCCAGCGCGTCCCGTTTGCAGACGCCAAGGGAGCCCGATTGCAGTATCACCTGTTCGATACGCTTTATTTCGGCAACAGCCTCAAATGGCGTCGCAAGGCCATCCGTTTCGATCCGGTTGCGTTTAACCAACCCGAAGGCTTAGGGTACCAGTATCTCTTGCAGCTCCTTTACTTCGATTACCAGTTGCACCAGGCGCAAGCGCCAACACGCTACCATATCGACGTGTTTGCAAGCCGCGCGACGGATGTTGCCATTAAGGACCTGGATGAGCGATACCGGGCATTTAAGGTTTACGAATTCGATTTTCCGGTTTCCGCGTTTGAAACAATGGAAATCAGCCAGTTAAAGGCCAGGAAGTAGCGGTATTAGTTATCTTGCCAAACGGCCAGGCCGATTCCGGTTTTGCCGTAGCCGTTGCCGTTATACAGTAAATACAACTTCCGCCGATGCTCAAAAACATAAGGGTAGCATATCATCTCGCTATCCCACCCTTCGGGTGACGCTGTTAAACCGGCCTTATCATCCATCCGAACCCACTCAATCCCATCCGGCGACTCGGCATAGCCCAGTTGATACTGCTCGCCCCGGTAGGCATACCACATCTGGTATCCTTCATTGGTTTTGCGCACACAGGGGCGGGAGAACGCGTATTCCCCGGCATGGGCAAAGTCGATACAGACCTTTCCTGTTCGACACCAATCCAAGCCATTTTGCGATTCGGCGTACCGGATATGGTAGTAATGGCGGGGTTCTTTCTCTTCCTGCTCCCACCGAACCCCGGAGACATACCACATCCGCCACAGACCATCCTCAATATGAATATCGGGGCTGGCGACCAGCAGCGGATCAACCGCATTGCGATCAAGGATAGGGGCTTCTGACACCTTTGTGAAGCGTTGGTTTCCGGTTTCATCCACAGCCAGGCCGATGGCGAAGTAAAACGGCACCGTAACCCCCAGGCTCCAGCCGGTGTAATACAGCAAATGCCGGTTATCCTGCCGGACGATGCAGGAAACGGTAGCCCCGCTATCATCAAACGTGCCTAACCGGCCGGGGGAAACAACCGGCTCTTGGGAGAACGCCGTTACCTGGAAGGGGTCGCGCATGTCTATCTCAAAATAAGCGATATGCGAGCGGTTGTGCGCATCCCGCGTGGAAAAATAAACGCGATAGGTCTCATCCTTCAGCGGCACCGGGGTTGGAAGGGCCGCATGGCTCATCATCCAGGGCCGCTGGCCTTTCGTCGTCCAAATTTGGCCTAGCCGTTGCCAAGGCATCGCGTCTAAATCCGCTTCAGCTTGGAGCTGGGTTGCTTTCGCTTCTCCGCGGAGGCGGGCATGGTGTAAACGCCCTCTTCTTCGGTGTCGTGCAATATCAGCGCCCCAGCCCCAATCACGCATGCCGGGGCAATGGTGATATTGTTCCGCAGGGTGGCGTTTACCCCGATAAAACAGTAGGGTTCGACGGTGACGTGGCCTGAAATGACCACATGAGAAGAGATAAAGCAGTGATCCTTAATAATAGCGTCGTGCCCAATATGGTTTCCGCTCCATAGCGTCACGTTGTTGCCAATGGCGACAAAGGGCTGCACGGTGTTATCTTCCAGGATAAAGCAGTTCTCCCCGATGGCCTCGGTTAAGACAGTCGCCTTCGAGCTGATATAGGACACCAGTGAATAGCCTAGAGCCTTGGCTTGCTGGTACTTCTCGGCCCGGACGCGGTTGACCCCGGCATAGCTGAGGGCGATAAACAGCTTGTACTGCTGCGGCGGGTACTGTTCCAATACCGATTCGAACGCGACCAGCGGCAGCCCTAAAAACGTATCCGACTCGCGGTAGGCCGCATCCACGGTAAAGGCAACCACTTCGTAGGCGCTATCGGTCGTAAAGTAAAAATGGGCAAGCCGGGCAATATCTCCCGCCCCAAAAATCACAATCGGTTCCTTCATCGCTATCCGCCTAACCCACCGTTTTAACCACCGTCAACGTGAACTCGTACAACCCGTAATCGTGGAACAGGGCCACGTTGCGGGAAAAATGGCGCTTTGCATAATCAAAGTAAAAACACGGATCGGCATAGTACAGAGAGTCTTTGCGATAGGCTTCGTCGCTGTACAACGTCAGCACGTTAAAGGAGAAGCCCTTGTGGCTGGCGGCATCCATTTGATGCAGGCAACTGATGACGTAGGCTTCCCATTCCGGGACAGAACAATCCTGTTTGACGTTAAAAATGCCGCTCGCCACCGTGTAGTCGGCAGGCTTCAGCGCGTCTCCCTGGATAAAGGCGACATTTGGAAGATCCCGGTAGAGTTTGCTCGCTTCTTTCAGCATGGCCGGGCTTAAATCGTACCCGGTGTAGGAAAATGCAGACGCCTGCTCCGACAAAGAGTCAACAAGGGCGCCATATCCGCAGCCATAATCATTCATGTGGAAGGGTTGACTTAAGTCCAGGCCGCGGAGCAACTGCTGGAACCGTAAAGCCTGGGACTCCCTGGAATTCCAGTCCACACCCTGGTGGGTCGCGCCGAAGTCCTTGACCTTTTGGGTGTAATACGCTTCCACGCCCTGTTTGACGTTGTCGAAAACCATGGCGGTATCCATCAACACGCGATTCCGGTCAATTCAGGCTGATCAACCGAAGCCAAGCCGGCACCCCAAATATACTGCCCCGCGTGGGCGGAGCCGACCATGAAAATCAGGTCCAGGATGGAGACGTGATGCGTAAACGGCGGGTAGAGCTGCGGGTACTCGGAATAATCGTAGGCCATCCATTCCACTGGGATGCCAGCAGCCTCAAACTGGGGCATCTCCATATACGCCTGCGCGGAAGGTCCGGAAAGATAAGCCGTGCCCCCAACCGATTGCGTGAGTTGCAGCAGGCGCGCCGTGGGATCGGTGGATAAAATGTCAAAGTCAGACGCAAAATAGAACCGCGTGCCTTCAATGCCGATTCGGGCGGCAATGGCCTTGATTAAGGTGGCCGTAATCCGGCTAATCCGCTCTTCTGTTTCGGCGGTTTCAAGCAAAAGCGGCTCAATCCAGGCGATTTCCTGCTGAAAGAAGGGCGCTTGACGATAGGATAGGATGATTTTCTGTAGATGGCCCTTTGCCCAGCTCTGATCGGTCACGCAGACATCCTTGATAACCAGCCCCTGGTGTGTGCCTTTGGCATGGACGGGAATCGTGAGCCAGGCTTCGCCTTGCGGGGTTTTGATTTTATTGCGGTTGCGCCAGCCGCGTTTATCATATTGCACCGTATCCAGGAAAACAAAGGCATCGGCCTTGTAAACCTGGTGAAAAAAGCCCTTCCATGGGATGTAAGAGGGCTGGAGAATACAAACTTTCATACCGCCAACATCCTTGTGGCATAGTCTTGCACGGCATGAATCACGCAATCCTGCTCCAGCTCCGTCATATTATAAAACAGTGGGAGCCGGACCAGTCCGCTCGCCAGCGCTGCCGTTCCCGGCATTGTCTCCGTAACGGGATAGTGGGCCTGCCCCATCGGGGAATCGTGCAGCGCAACATAGTGGAACGGCGCAACAATATCCCGCTCCTTCATAAACCGGATAAACGCAGGCCGGTCTTCCGGCTGGTGAAAGACCAAGGCAAACAGGTGGTAGTTCGGGTCGCAGCCGGGCGCGTTCTCAAACAGGCGGGCGTTCAAGCCTGGTAGCAGGGGCAGGAGCGCCCGATAATACCGCTCCCACAACTGGGCCCGCTTTGCCTGGATATCATCCAGATGCTGAAGCTGGACAAACAGATAGGCCGCATTCATGTCCGACATCACGTAGCTGGAGCCGATATCCACCCAGGTGTACTTATCCACCAGCCCCTGGAAAAATTGGGTTCGATTGGTTCCTTTTTCCCGCAGCACATGGGCCCGCTCCAAAAGCTCCCTGCGATTCAGAATCAGCGCGCCCCCTTCGCCGGAGGTCACATTCTTGGTTTCGTGGAAGGACAGGCATGCGACATCGCCCCAGGTTCCCAACAGGCGGCCTTTATAGCGCGTCCCGATGGCTTGGGCTGCATCCTCCACCAGGTAGAGTTGATGCTCCTGGCAAATGGCCAGCAAGGCGTCCATATCGGTTGAGTTACCCGCATAATGGACAACGCAAACCGCTTTGGTCCTTTCCGTAACCAGGCGCTGCACGCTGTCCAGGCAGATCTGGCCATACGCGTCACAGTCCGCGAACTTTAAACGGCAACCCTTCAAGGCAAAAGCGTTTGCCGTGGAAACAAACGTGTAACTGGGCAGAATCACCTCGTCTTCCGGGCCTAAATTGAGCAAGTGGGCCGACATTTCCAGTGCATGCGTGCAGGATGTCACCAGTAAAACAGGGGTGGCGTACAGATCGGCAAGCAGGCTTTCACAATGGCGGGTATAGTAGCCCGCCCCGGAAATATGGCGGTGATTGACGATGGCGCGCTGGACTTCCTCCAGTTCGTACCCGATAAAGGCCGGCTTGTTGAATGCCACGGGAATCGTCTGCCCATGCCGAGAAGGGTCGTTAGAAACCGGATGGAAATCGGGGTTGAAAATAACTGACATGGGAGTCCACACTTGCCTCAGCGCAGTTCATTCTAGCACAGGCCGCCGCGCAGGAATAGGATTGTAACAGCCCGGGAAAAGTACCGGGTTCTTGCTCAAACCTGGCGGACTATGGCAATATAGACTCGTTCTCCTCCTTGGGATATGCAGTTGATGAGCGGTATTTTTTCGAGTCCCTCCGAGCCCGCCAACCTGAATGATGGTATCGATAACCAACAGATTGGGCTTTTTGCCACCCTGTTGGCAATGATGATTGCCGCCTTTCACCTCCTGAGCCGTGCGGGCTTTGCGATGGACGGGCCGCTGTTTGCTTACCTGGTGGGGTTTGCGGCATTTTTATTCCTTGCCCCGGAAGGGATAACTCGTCGCTTTACCACACTATCCAGGTTGCCGGGATGGATTAAAGCCCCGCCGATCGGCGCCGGATTTATCTTGTTGCTGTTTAGCCTGATCGGTTTTTTATGGCCCGCCATCGGCCCTGGCGTCTTAACACTGGCTGCGCTCGCCGGATTCCTGTTGCTGGCGATGCAGGTTTTTAATTTATTCACCCGTCAGCCACGGCCCGCGTCCATTATTTTTCTGGTGTCCACCGCCTGCTTCGGGATCTGGCTTGCCGTCGCAAATTTCCATTTTCCCTTGTATATAGAGCAATTGATTTTTCCGGGCGGCACCATGGACACACTGTCCCACGCGGCTTTCGCCAATATGATTGATACCTACGGTCATCCCAGCACGGGCCTGCATGGCGCGCCGTTTATTCCCTACCATGTGGGCAGCCATTGGATGATGAACAACCTGAGCCATCTTTTCGGCATCCCGGTGCTGAGAGCTTACGTCACTCTATTCCCCATCGTGATATTGCCTTTTTTATTTTTTACCATGCTGCATTTTATCAAAGCCTGCCGGGGTGCTTTATCCGCAGGCCCACTCAGCCCCTTATTTTCGGATAAATGGTTCCTCTTGTTGTTTTGGGTATCCCATGCCGGGATTATCCCGGTTTTAAACGGTCTGAAAAATCCCCTGGGCTTGTACTGGGGAAATAACTGGGTACCTTCCTTGTTCAGCGAATCGTACACGTTTTCGCTCTGTTTTACCTTTCTGCTTCTTACGCAACTCGTGCTTATCTTCTCTCAACCGCATGCGAAGGATAATAGCAGCCCTTTTCCGAAGGCCTTTCTATTATTAGCGTTGCCCCTTCAATTTATCCTGATTGGGCTGCTTAAAATTTCCCAGCTGTTTCTACTCTGCTTTGCCTATGCCTATCTGTATTTCAGGTTACAGCTCTTCCGAAGCCTGTTTGCGAACCTGCTTACGGGCGTCCTGGTCGTGGTGAGTTATTTAACCTACAGCTATGGCCGCCCGCTCGAGCCCACGGTCTGGAACGCATTTTCCTTTTTAAGAGAAAATTTCCCGCCGTGGCTCGTTCCATTATTCTTTATTTTTAATTTAGCTTGGCTCTTGTTATACGTTTATTTTCGCCTTCAAGGCCCATCCTTAAAAATAAACGCTATTTTTCCCACCCGGCGTTATCGGTTGATTGATGTTGAACTGGCTGTATTTCTCTTTGCAATAGGGCTCATCCCGCTTTTAACCCTAGATATCGCCGGCCGGAGCGGCGGCTTTTTTATTGATTTTCCGGTTCGCTTATTCATTGCGCTTGCGCTGGCAGCGGTGCCCATTGGGCTTAGGGATTTAAGTTTCTCTCGATTCCCGGTCAAGGCGATCGCCGGCGGTCTCATCGTCTTGATGGTGAGCGTTGGGGTTTATAATACCGGCTACAAACTACAACAAAACCTGCAACAGAACCTGGCCTTCCGCTCCCGGATTCTTACCCATCCCAACTTTGTATCGGAGCGCACGCAGCAACGACGCATTATGAATCGCTGGGCAGACTATCAACCCACCCCTCAAACGCTTGGCGTGTTGCCTGATTATATTGAGAAAACGTGGACGTACTGGGTTATTGTTCCAGGTGAATCCCTCTACCGGCATCCAAACTGGCAAACCATTTCCTATCTGATGGGCCTGGATCACATGCCGACCTCTCAAAAAAAGGAGTTGGCCGTGTTCATTCCCAGAGACAACCAGGCATTCTGGGGTATGAGGCAATGCCAGGCCATGCCGTTTATGATTCCGGCGCTTACCGGCATGGCGGCAATCCGCGGGCTGCCTTCAACCCAATGTTCGGCGGCCAGGCTAACCAAGCAGTATTATGGCGGTTATCCCCTTGCCAAGTGGGAAAATGACACTGCAACATCCAAGCCTCTTCCCCAAGAATCTCTCTGCCGGATGGCCCAAGATACAGGCATCCGACATATTTACCGAATCCAGGCCTTCCAGCCCAAACCCCAATCCGATATCGTGACTTGCAAATCGTTTTAACAACAAAAACAGCCTGCGCAGTTGCACAGGCTGTTTCGTAAGTAATAAAGCCGTTATTTACGACGCGCTTCGCTGGTCATCGTCGTCACCCAGTTGCCGTCCTCACCCAACATGGAGGAGGTAAAGACTTTATGGTTGGCGTCTTTCAACGTCATCACTTCCTTGAATTTGGTTATTTTACCGGGGCGCATCGGGCACATCCCTTCGCTCTCCAGGGTCAGGATCTTCCCGGTTGGGTCAACAGTGCCTTCGTAATCCCAGGACTGGCCTGTCATGGAATCCACCCAACTGCCGACATATTTCTGTTTATTGGTGTCGTAACCCAGAGTCATCAGGCCGGTAAACGGCTTATCAAACATGGTGCCGGTTATCTCGTCCATAATCCAAAAACCGCCAACAGGGCGAACGGTTTCAGTCCCTTTGGACAGCATCGGGGGCTTGTCGGGAGCCATGTAGGCTTGCGATTCATATTCCCAGTTGCCGACGAATTGCTGCAACCATGCATGCTCCGGGGCCGGTTGCGGAAACTGGGGCATTTGCTCCGCTAGGGATACGCCGGTGGTTACAACCGCCAGGGTTAAAGCGGCAAATCCCAGCTTCAGGGACTTCGATAAACCATTCATTTTCATCAGATTGATCCTTCTTCCACTACTACGGGTAGCCATAATCGAACTTAATAACTTGTAAAGCATTTTAGACATCCATCGTATTCAGAAAAGCGGGCAGGGTCAATGACGCAGGAATAGTGTAGGCTGGCCCAGAAGCAACCGACTCCAGAAAGGAATGACGGATCCAATCCGGGGAATTGAAACTCGCACACGGATGCCTCATCATAAGGGTATGAAGAATTATCCTTTTAAGCTGACCAGTGATTACCAACCCTCCGGCGATCAGCCGCAGGCCATTGAAAAACTGGTCAACGGCCTGAATACCGGCCATCACGCGCAAACCCTGCTGGGGGTTACAGGCTCCGGGAAAACGTTTACCATGGCCAACATCATCCAGGAAGTCCAGCGGCCGGCCCTGGTGATTGCGCATAACAAAACCCTGGCAGCCCAGCTTTATAACGAATTGAAAGGGTTCTTCCCTGAGAACGCGGTGGACTACTTCATCAGCTATTACGATTATTACCAGCCGGAAGCCTATATCCCGCGCTCGGATACATATATCGAAAAAGAAGCCCAAATTAACGATGAAATTGACCGCTTGCGGCACAGCACCACGCGCAGCCTGTTCGAGCGGCGGGATGTCGTCGTGGTTTCCAGCGTGAGCTGTATTTACGGTTTAGGCCTTCCCCAAAATTATTTTGACGCGGCTATTCGCATCCATATCGGCGATGAGCTGGAACGGGAAGAACTGCTGCGTCATCTGGTGCGAAACCAATACACGCGCAGCGACCTGGATTTGAAGCGTTCGACGTTCCGGGCCCGCGGGGATGTCGTGGAGGTTCAGCCGGCGTATGAGGAGCGGCTTATTCGCGTGGAATTCTTCGGGGATGAAGTCGAGCGGATTTCCATCCTGGAGCCCGTAACCGGCGAAATACTGGAATTTACGGAAGAGATTGTGATTTATCCCGCGATTCACTATGTTGCCAATCGAGATGATGTGAAGCGGGCCATCAAGCAAATCGAGATGGAGCTGGAAGTTCGGCTTGGAGAGCTGCGCCATTACGGCAAGCTGATTGAAGCCCAACGGTTGGAGCAGCGAACCATGCGCGATATCGAGATGATCCGCGAAGTGGGATATTGTAATGGCATCGAGAATTATTCCCGGATTTTTGAGAACCGCCCGCCGGGAACGCCGCCACTGACCCTGATTGATTACTTCCCTCGGGATTTTCTGCTGTTTATCGACGAATCCCACGTGACGATTCCACAGTTGCGGGGCATGTACCACGGCGACCGCTCCCGGAAGGACACGCTGGTGGACTACGGCTTCAGGCTGCCTTGCGCCCGCGATAACCGCCCGTTGAATTTCGACGAGTTTTGGGGTCGTATTGGCCAACGTGTCTATGTTTCCGCTACGCCCAGCAAGTTCGAGCTTCAGGATTCATCGCAGGTGGTGGAACAAATTATTCGCCCGACCGGGTTGCTGGATCCGATCCTGGAAGTCCGAAAAACCCAGCACCAGGTGGATGATCTGCTGGCGGAAATTCGGGAGCGCGCCAACCGCAACGAGCGCGTTTTGATTACGACGCTGACCAAGCGCATGGCCGAAGATTTAACCGAATATTTCAAGAGCCTGAACGTTCGCGTCCAGTATGTGCATAGCGACATCAAGCCGATTGAACGCGTTACCATCCTGCGGGATCTGCGTTTGGGCGAGTTTGACGTGCTAATTGGGGTTAACTTGTTGAGGGAGGGCCTTGACCTGCCCGAAGTAACGCTGGTTGCCATTATGGATGCCGACAAGGAAGGTTTTTTGCGCTCGGAGGCCAGCTTGATTCAGACCATTGGACGGGCGGCCCGGAACACTGGCGGCAAGGTGATACTTTACGCAGACACGATTACAGAGTCCATGCGGCGTGCGATGGATGAAACCGAGCGTCGCCGGGAGAAACAAATTGCCTACAACGAAGCCCATGGCATCGTTCCAAAGACGATTGAAAAGAAAATGACCAACAACCTCCTGGATCTGGTGGGTTCTGCGGTGGATGAAGCCGAACTGAACGCCCTGGCCCTGAAAGAGGAAGTCGAGGCCATTGGCACGGACAAGTTGCCGCAACTGATTGAGGAACTGGAGATCCAGATGCGTGAAGCGGCCAAGATGCTGGATTTTGAAAAAGCCGCCCAGTTGCGCGACCAGATGATGGCCATGAAAGCCCTTCTTAATCCCAAAGTTGCTTCCTAATCCGCGCATTCCTTCTCCTGCTCCCATACATTGTTGGGTATTGGAATGGTGGGGGTTGTCGGGGCTGGGGGGTTTCAGGTAGAGTTGTGGCATGATGGAAATGACTTCGAACACAAGCGCGCAGGCAACCTGCTTTTTACCGGAAACCGCCGTTGCGGTTGGCCTGGATATCGGGGGCACCAAGATCAGTGCGGCACGGGTCAGCTTAAAGACCGGCATGACCGACTTTCAGAAAACCGATACGCCGGAGCGGGGCGCAGCCTTTGTTAGTGCGATTGAAGAACTGGTTTTGCCCTTAAAGGAGATGCCCGGCCCAGCGCCGATGTGTCTCGGCATCGCGTCAGCGGGAACCATTAACAGCGAAACCGGAGAAATTTTTGGCGCAACCGGGAATTTACCGGCCTTGCGTGAAATCGGTTCCTTGAGAGCCACTCTGGAAGATCGCCTTCAGATCCCGGTTTTCCTGGAGAATGACGCAAACGCGGCCGCATATGGCGAAGCCAAGGCGGGCGCCGCCAAGGGCTATAACGATGTCCTGATGATTACACTGGGAACAGGTGTCGGCACCGGGTTTGTTGTTAACGGTAAAATGGTTCGGGGCGCGCACTTCTCCGCTGGTGAGGGTGGCCATATCGCCATTTCCATGCGGAAGGAGCGGCTTTGCACCTGCGGCAAGTGGGATTGCTGGGAAACCTTCGCGTCCGGCACCGGCTTGGCGGCAACCGCCCGCAAGGAACTGATGGCTGCGCCCAACGCGGAAAGCTCCCTGATTATGCAAAACACCAAGGATATTGATGACGTTACTACGCATGATGTGATTGCCGCGCTGAAGGCCGGAGATTATATTGCCCAGGAAGTGATGGACAAGTGGCATTACCATATCGCCACCGGCCTCGGCAGCCTGCTCAATGTCCTGGATCCGGATGTGACGGTTGTGGGCGGCGGCATGGCCCCGTTCGTTGACTTTCCCAAGCTGCTGGCGCTGACCAAGGAGCGCTCCATGTACAAGGCTATTCAGATTATTCCCGCGGAACTGGGCAACCAGGCCGGGATTATGGGCGCTGCCCTGCTCGCGCTGGAACGTGTCTGTTAATAAAAAGCTCGTCCAAACCGCCCGGGAGTTGCGACTGAAACGAGGCCTGTCCCAGAACTTCCTGGTGGATGATGCCGCGTTAAGCACCATTGCCCAGGCCGCCATTCCTGAGAATGCCGAAACCCCTATCATCGAAATCGGCGCCGGTGCCGGGTTCTTGACACATTATCTGGTTGCTTCCGGTCATCCGGTAACGGCGATTGAGATTGATGACAGGATGATCCCGGTGCTGAAGGAGGCTTACGGCCAGGCACCGAACTTCCGTTTAATCCATCAAAATGTCCTGCATGTCGATTTGTTATCGCTATTCCCTCAAACCGGCGTTATTGTCGGGAATATTCCCTATCACCTCACGGGGCCGATTCTGTTCCTGATTGCGGGCGAAATGAACCAGCCGGACTTTCCATTGCGGCAAAAGCTGGAAAACGTGGTGCTGATGGTTCAAAAGGAAGTGGGCGATCGCTTGACGGCCAGGCCGGGGGCTTCGGCTTACAGCCAGCTTACGGTTCAGGTCCAATTCTGGTTTGAGACGCAACGGGTTCTCATTGTTCCGCGTAATGCCTTTTACCCTTCCCCCGCCGTGGACTCCATGGTGGTTTCCCTTCGCCCGCGCCAGGCCCCGCCCATTGCCGTGCAGGATCTGGCATTCTTCAGCCGGTTAGTGAAGGAAGGCTTTGTCCACCGACGTAAGACCTTGATGAACAGCTTGAAAATGCGGGGCGTCGCCAGCGAATTGCAATTGAAAGCCGCCTTTGCCGAGGCCGGCATTCCAACAAACGCCCGCGCCCAGGAGATGTCGATACCCCAGTTTGGAGCCCTCACGGATGTTCTCCTCGCTCAGCGTTAAGGTTCCGGCAAAGGTCAACCTCTTCCTCAACCTGATTCGCCCGCGCCCGGATGGTTTCCACGAGGTGCGCTTTGTGATGCAGACAATCGCCTTGTTTGATGAGCTGCTTGTGCAAGTCCAAGGCCCAGGATACGGGCTGGAACTATCTTGCAGCCAGGCAGCGCTGGCCCAGCCGGATAACCTGGTGGCGCAGGCTTATCATCAATTCTACAAGGAAACCGGGTTTGATCCTTATCGACTGAGCGTCCATCTGGAAAAGCAGATTCCGACCCAGGCGGGGATGGGCGGGGGGAGCGCGGATGCCGCGGCCATGCTTCAAATTCTCAACCATCTCCATGGCAACACGGTGGCCGTTCGAGAAATGGCTTCGTTTGCATCTTTTTTGGGTTCGGACGTGCCGTTTTTCCTCGTCGGCGGCACCTGCCTCGCAATGGGGCGGGGAGAGATAATCACCCCGTTGCCGGATCTGCCGGAGATTCCCATTGTTGTTCTAAAACCCAAACACTACGGCATTTCCACCCCGGAGGCATTTCAACGGGTACGCCAGGCCAGACGTTATCGCGAACGCAGTGATCAAGACTGGCAACCCCTGCTGGAACAGCCTGCCGTGTCGCCACAGGCGCTTGGCATGCATTTATGGAACGACTTTGAAGCCACAACGTATGATGCGTACCCTGACCTGGCAGCGGCCATCCAGATCCTGAAGCAGGAGATTGGGTTGCCCGGTGCGCTGTTAAGCGGCAGCGGCCCGGCACTGTTTGGTATTCTCTCCGAGCCGGATAACCAACGGGAAGCCATTGCACACCGATTTGATCGGGAAAACTGGGAGCTTTTTTTCACCCACTTCCTGTCTCGATCGAATTGCCCTTCCATTGTTCCGGCTTAATATTGCGGATTGTAACAATTCTACTGGAAAGACGAAAGATTGCCTTTGGAGATTGTTTTTATATATGTATATGGTTGGAGATGTATTTGACGATAAGGAGAGAGGCCATGGCAACATACGAAAAGAATTTAAAAGACCAATTGATCCACGAGCTAACGGCCCAAACCGTGGCGGCCGAAATGAACCTGACCCATTTTGCCTCGCGCTATGGCAAGGACTCCCCGGCATACCAGGATAGCCTGAAAGATTTTGCAACGGCCTGGTATTTGCTCAAAAAGAATCGTGACGCCAACGAATTCCACCCGGACGTGAAAGCATCCTGAGTTTGTGCTGATACATTTTAAAACCCCTCTTTTATGAAAAGAGGGGTTTTTGGGATGAGGCGAACACGTCAGCGATTCAGCTTTATTTTATGCCGGCGGCTCTGTTCCGATTTCGGCAATTCAATGCGAAGGATACCATTTTCGAAATGGGCTTGTGCCTGATCGCCCTTGACTTCAGCCGGGAGGCCCACTTGCCGATAGAAGCGGCCGGACACGATTTCGCGCCGATACACGTTCCCCTTTTCCTCTTCAACCTGCTGGGAGGTTTTTCCACTAATCGTCAGCGTGTGGGTATCCACTTCAATGTCGAGGTCTTCCGGTCTGATGCCGGGAACCTGCGCACGGACAACCACCCGGTTTTCCTCTTCGATCACATCAATCGCAGGCGCCCAGACATTCATCATCTCCTGCTGCTGACCACGGCCACCACTGCGCTCCCGGCCGGACCAGGGCGCGTAAAACTCCTGATCCATTTCGCTGAACAGACGGTTGAAGTCTTTCCGGATGGATGAAAATGGACGAATCAAAGACATGGTGTAACCTCCTCTCATATCCTTGGTGAGTTTATAATACGGTTCAATTTCCAGCATTATTATTTCCAGGGAAGCCCTGGCTGAAAATTACCTACTGAGTGGATGTCGGCGGATTTTTTATTAAGCCGGTTAAGCCGTTAGAACCATTGGGCCGGGCTGCCGCTTTAAAAACGACTTTGGCTGCGGCTGGTTATTCTCAACGGGCGGCAAATCCAGCTCGAAGAGGTAGAAACGTCCGCAAGCCAAATTGGCTTCCAACTGATTGGGATACACCACAAAGCGGCTACTCGTATTTTTGACCAAGGGATTCTCATCGCCGTAAGGTGGCGCCAGGTTCACCAGCTTCTGATCGGCTTGCAGGCCAGGTATCTCGATACGGGCGTTATGCGCCGCATTCACGTCCTTATTGGCAACAACCAGCAGGGTTTTATTGCCCAGCTGGCGCATAAAAGCAATCACTCTCGGATCATCCGGGTTTTGGGAAACCTGAAGCGGGATAAACTTACCGTAAGATAACACCGGCCCATATTGCGGGCTTTGGCGAAGCGCCAACACCTTTTGCAGGAAGATGCCGATATCCGGGTTCGTTCCACCGGGACGCATCCTGTAGTTGAAAATATCAAAGTGCTTGCGATGTCCCGTCAAAAAGCCATCCATAATATACGGGTTGGTATCGGGCTGGGTTGCCATTAACCCGGCGATTAATTTGCAATACAGCGCGCCACCCTGATCCATGACGCTGGGATCATCATGCGTCCAGAAACTGCCGATAATGGATTTTTGTGGCCCCACTTGCTGGAGGAGTGTCCGGTTATCCTTGAGATACTGGATATACTGGTTGGCGTCAAAGTCGTGGAAGATGTGAAACTGTCCATAGATCGCGTCAAACCCGGCCCTGAGCAAATCGCCTGGGACATCGCGCGGGATGTTCTGCATCGGGGATGCGTCTTCTTCCGTATAGGATTCCGCGAGCCAAGCCTTATCGGGATACTTCCCGATAAAATGCTTCCAGAAATCCATGGTTCGGGCGCGGGCCACATCGGCACGGAAGCCATCGACGCCGACCCGGTCAATCATCAGGTCGAAGAAACGCTGGTAATATTCCCGCAAGGCCGGGGAATCCTGGACAAACATTCGGATATCGATCCAGTTTGTGGGGGTGAGCAGCTTGCCGGAGGCATCCCGCGCCATCAGGTCGGGTCTGGCGTTCGCCAAATCCACCGAAGCGCAACTGGGGATATCCACCATCACATGGATGCCCAGCTTGTGGGCGGCATCCACAAACATCTTGGCCTCTTGCTCAACGGTTAGGCCATTATTAGGCTCATCATACTCCTCGTTCAGCTTGTCATAGGCTTCTGGGGCATACACGCTGCCTGGAGAGCCGTATTCACCCAGGCGATCGATTTTGCCGACCGGGTTGATGGGAAGCAGGTGAATATTATTAACGCCCAGCGCCTTCAGTTCCGGCAGCAATTTAATGGCGCGAAGGAAATTGCCGTTTTCGCCCAGCAGCGGATCGATCTTGCCGTCGCCGTTCTTATCTTCCGCGGCAAAGGTGCGCAGGTGCAAGGCGTAAGTAATTGCTTGGCGTTTGAAGAAAAGCTCCTTCAACCGGTTTTGCCAAACCGGTTGGGGCGTATAAAACTGAACCGGCGCGATCTGTTTAACCGGCATTAAAGGACGTTGCATTACGGGGTAACTGACAGACGGCATATAAGGGCCGGGATTCCCGATAATCTGCGGCTGGGCCGGATAGGGATAAGAACTGTTCGGCTGCGACGGATAGCCGTAACTTTGCCGTTGCCAGCCATATTGCGTGGGCATCCCGGCATTATAGGAATAAGCCTGATACAAGGAAGGCCACATCATCATGAAAGACCTCCCCGTTTGACGGATGGATCCGGCGCGGGCTGCTTGCCCAGGAAGAGCCCGATAAAGAGTGCGGTAGACGCGAGCATGAACCCGCCAATCAGCATTGGGTAACGACGGAACCAGCGGTTATGCAGGGCATGGTTATCCAGCGCTTTCAGCAGGAAGCTCCGCGGGGAATCGCCCATATGGGCGAAGGATGTCGCAAACTTGTTCTTCCGGAACCAACCCATGACGCGATTCAAGGGTTCCCAACCGGCAGCCAGCCTGCGCGCGGATGAAACATCCCCTTCGCGGAACATCTGCTCCACATAGGCGAGCGTGGAGTTTCGCATTTTATCCTTGAGCTGCCCTTTCAAGACAGAATGCTTGCCGCCTTTCTTCGCAATGTTAATCAACTCACGGAAATGTTCCAGCGTCGTTTTGGCTGAGCCTTGCGCCATTTCCAGTTGATGCCGGAACCGCGCCAGCTCATGTTCGGGCAGTAGTTTCTGTAGCTCCTCATCCTTATTCAGCAGTTTTTCCAGGGGGCCGGTAATCTTCTCCAACTGGTCCAATTGGTTGCGGATGGTACGTTCCAGCGCACTCCGCTGGTTGGCATCCTGTAGCTTATGCGCCAGTTTCTCCGCAATTTTGTCGAAACGAACTTCAGCCGATTTGTGAAGCTGGATGCTTTCCGGGAGCTTATCCAGTTCCAGCGTTTTCAGCAAGGACTTGGGCATCTGTTTCCACCAGCGGGACAATGCGGAGAGTTCCGTTTGTGGATTGAGGGCGGCATTCATCGCCTTGTCCATGGCGTCCACCGCGGCGTCCGCCCCACTTCCCTTAATGCCGGGCAGGACAAACGTGTTCACTCCCCAGTTTTTAATGTTACTGATGAGTGTCTTGACCGGATCCTCCAGCAAGTCGCAGCCGAGCGCGGCAAGAACCGGCGTTGCCATACCGGCCATCAACATCCACCAGGTATGGGTTTGTACGGAGATCTGTTTTAAGCGCTGCTGCAACAGGTTGTCCCGATCGGGGTTGTTTAAGGGAACCCCCAGACGCTGCATCATTCTCAAACGCTGTTCTTCCGGCACCACCTGGAGCGGCATGTAATTGGGATCCTGGAAGAGCGGCCGGATTTCGTTATTGCTGGCCTTGTAGACCTGGTTGAGGTTGACGCCTGTTTTGAGCCGGACGCCAGCATTAATCAGCTTGGGCGTTACGGCCATGGAGGTTAGCCAGCTTGTACCCCCAAGCCAAAACGGCAGCCATCCTCCCGGATAACCGACTCCCATACTCGCCAACCCGGCAATTCCTGCCACACCCAGCATGCGGGAGGCATCATCAAGCCGTGCCATTTGGTAGTCCGCGCCATGGCCGGAGTTAAGGGCTGTCCAGGCTGTATGGGCAGCTTGTGGAACGAGTATCGCCTGGTTTGCCAATATCTCACGCCGGGCGGCCGGCCCGGCTTTTTGGACGGTGTTGGCCGGCTTGCTGCTTTGAACGGGTGGCAACTGCATACTCATCTACAGCCATCCTCCCGGTTGTTGCGGTTGTCCCCAGGTGGGCCAGTAGCCTTGGAAAGGCTGTGTCCAGTTGGCCGGTATATATGGAAATTCCGGCATGGCCGGCATGTTGAGTTGCGGGAGACGTGAAGGAGTCACCTCGTCCACCGTGTTATCCTTCTTTAGCACCGTGTAGTGTTTGTTCGGGATGCCATTAAAGACGATATACGCCAGCGACGCCGCCATTGTGCCAAGGCCGCCCAAGATAACCGCCTTCTGCCACCAGCTGCCGCCTGCCAGGTTAAACCGATCCCGTACCACGCCAATCAGAGGTTCGGAGATGTTTGCCAAGCTGGCCTGGACTTTATGCCCGATTCCCATGCGGCTATCTTTCCAGATGCCGGGCAGTTTTGTAAATGCAGACGGCACATTCAGCCAGGCGTCGCTGCGGGCTATATAACCCGCCCCAATAGCGCTGATAATGTTGGCGACCACCAGCTTCAGCGTCCTGCTGGAGTTGATAATGTAGCGCAGGTTCTCGCGCACGGCGCCGTCCCGTTCGTAAACCCCTTCCGGGATACCGAGCTTGTTGGCCATATCATTATAATGATGCGGTGTCAGCAAGTCGAAACGTGGGAAGTTACTGCTGGCATATACATTTTCAACCTGTCCCGACTTGGAGCGGTACAACAGGCCCAGATCGACACCATATCGCATTTTATACGCCGCATTAATCAGCGCCTTCGTCCCTGACATCCCCGCAAGATACATGAGAACCGAAGCGCCGAGACGGATGGCTTCCGGCTTATTGCCGCCAATCAACGGGCTTAGCGTGAGAAAAACGCCACCCAGGTAATAGGGCACCTTCGCAACCTGCATTGCTTCCGAGAAAGTATAATCCGGCGCACCACTTAATCCCCTGAGAATCGTCTTGGGCGTGGTCACAAAAAAGGTTTTTACACCGTGGATGAGCTTATCTAGCATGTTGTAGTTGAGAATCACATCTGTTGGGATGTTCTTGCGTCGGCGCTGCAAATCTTCATACGCGGCCCTGTCCGGGAGCGCCTGGGGCATGGTGTCCGCCAGCATGCCCGATGAGAGCGGCTGCATGGGAGGGAGGCCCAAGCCGGGCATAGTGGCCATTGCTCCCGGCGATGCCTGCGCTCGACCCGGAACCGTGACGAATGGTGCTGAATTGATGCTCGAATATGTCACCCGACCCTTGAATACCCCTTACTTAAGTTGTTCCAACAACAATAAAAGCGCTCAAGAGCAAAAATTGTTATACCCAGGTAGATTATTTCATGAGTCGGGAGATTATAAAACCCTTTCGCATTTGCAAAATAAATTCGTTGCAGATATTAATCAGAGCTACAGCGTAAAAGCACCATCCGGCCTCACAATCCAGATGCCGCATGCGTCTTGCGGCAACACATTTATTGTAAAGCAACATTAATCATCGCAGGTCAATTGTTCAGGATTGGGCTGGAGAACCATCCACATCCGGCTTGCCAGAATATCAACACGGAAAAAGATTAATAATTCTTGATATACGTCAGGCCATGCTCGACCGGATTGAAGCCGGGCGGGAATCGGGTTTCATCGTTGTACCGGGCGCCGGTCAGGTCGGCCTCCATCAGATTCGTGTCCTCTAAAATTGTGCCTGAAAGCGTTGCATCGCGCAGGTTCGCCCCGGAAAGATTGACCCCGCTGAGATTGGCATGCTGTAAATTGACACGTTCCAAGTTTGCCCCCGTCATATTATTACCCACCAGGTTGGCCGCCTCTAATTCCGCACCTTGCAGGTTTACACGTCTAAACTCGGTATTTTCCAAACGGGTCGAGACCTCGTAAGCCTCCGTGGAAAGATAGGCATCGTCCAGACTGGTAAATTCCATATTGGCGTTTTCAAAATCCGCTCCCTCCAAATCCGACTGCGATAGCCTGGCTCCGTGAAGATTAGCACCGGTCAAAGTGGCCTCAAAGAGGTTGCAGCCGGTCAGATCCGCTCCTTGCAGATCCGCATTCTCAAAACAGGTGCCCGTCAGTTGCGCGCCTCTTAATTTGGCATCTTTCAGGTTTGCCCCGCCAAAGTAGGCGCCAGAGAGTACGGCATTAGTGAAATTACACGCCTCCAGATTGGCCTGCTCACACTTAACACCGGGCAAATGCCCATATTGGAAGTATGAATTGCTTAAATCGGCCTGATAAAGGTTTGCTTCCCTTAAGGAGGCTTTCATAAAGTTCGCGCCATGGGCAAGAGAATGGCTTAAATCAGCGCCTTCCAGGTTGGCATGTCGCAAATCCGCCGCGCTAAAGCAGCAGTTCTGCAACCTTGCCCAGTGCAAATTCGCGTGCTGAAGATTGGCATTTTCGAAGTTGGTTCCTGCTAAATCGGCCGATTCGTATTGGGCGTTTGTTAAGTCAGCCCCACGTAAATCCTGTTGATAAGATTGACGTTGTGTCATCCCGACGCTCCTTCTATCCTTCAATCGCCGCAGGGAAACGGTGTCTTTCGATGCGCAACCACAACGGTTCCCACATGTACTATTGTCGGCCCTGTTGGCTTATCCGTAAATTGCCTGAAGGACTAAAGCACGAACTGGTCCCACATTATGGCTTCAGAAGTTGCCAATTCTGCCGATGCTATCCCATGCTCATCGCTTCAGGGACTTTTTATGCAAAAGTTGATTCTGACTTTTTTCCTTTCCATCCTGATGATTCTGGTTATTGGGCCTGTTAATGCCGGCCTGAACGGCCAACTCCAGGAAAATGAGGTGCGTCAGTTTGTGCAGCAGATGAATGTTGCTGCCAAAAAGCGCAACCATCACCAGATTATCGGCATGTTTTCGCCCAATGCCAGCATAAAAGTAACCGTGGACGGGATGACCCAAAACCTGACCCGAAAAGAGTATTATGATCTGCTGGGAAAGGGAGGCGCCAGCGTCCTAGATTCGGAGTATAACGCCAGCATTGACTCTATCCAGATCAAGCAGCACAAAGCCATGGTGGTTTTAACTGTCAGAGAATCGGTTAACTCCAGCATCTACGGCGTACTTAACAGCGTTGCGAAAGAAGTCGCCATTATTGAGAATGTCAACGGCAAGCTCATGATCACAACCTTAATCAGCAACGTTAGCTTTACGCAAAGTTTTTAGAGACGAGCCAGGTCTTTAAATCCGCTTATATTTTGGGGCAAGCGGTATGTCCTGGGATTTATCGAGCAGGATTTTGGAGTGCAGCGTCGAACCTGAGAACACGCGGTTCTTGCCCTGGCGCTTGGACTCATAGAGTGCTTTGTCCGCCAGCTCCACCAGTTCAAACGCTGTATGCTGCCGTGGATCCAATTGGGCCACACCCACACTGATAGTGACAGTCAGAGGGTTATCCGGCAAGCAGAAGACCGTTTGGGCAACCAGCAACCGAATCCTTTCCAGCAATTCGTAGGCCTCGGCCTCGCGGGTTTCCGGTAGGATGAGGGCAAATTCCTCACCGCCGTAACGTGCCGGCAAATCCGATTCGCGGATGTTTTGGCGAATGAGTTTGCCCAGTTCCCGCAGGATGCGATCGCCGACCGGATGGCCGTAGAAATCGTTCAAACGCTTAAAGTCATCCAGGTCAAACAGGGCCAGCGAAAGCGGCGTGCCATGGCGGCGCGCACGCGCAATCTCTTCCTGTAACCGGGTGTTAAACTGCCTTCGGTTGGTCAGGCCGGTTAAAACATCCGTAGCGGCAATCGATTGCAATTTGCCCACTTCGTTAAAGTATGCCCGTACCAACCTGGACACGGTATGGCCGTAATAGTAAACACAGATTCCAAGCCCCAGAACCAAGGCGATGACATTGACCGGCGTAAACACCAGCGGGTGCGGATACCCAAAAGGCAGGCCCGCCAACAGAATTCCTACCTGTAACGCGCCCATCAGCTTGGCAATGCCCGGTTGATCCAAGAAATAAGCTTCCAGGGCGCAGAACATTCCCAGCAGAAAAATGGCGAAACTCCCCGTGAGGGCGTAACAGGTGGCAAGGTAAATCCCCATTACGACGGGCAGCATGATGCTGAGATGATATACCGTTCGATGTTCCGCACCGCGGAGCCGTTTCATGATTTTCATCAAAAACTCATTGCCAACAAGCAATGCGGCATGCAGGCCAAGCAACCCCATTTTTGCCGGATATTGCCATAGCAC
>CALAJO010000116.1 GCA_937922745.1 uncultured cyanobacterium | reverse complement strand
GCGGGAACCTCCAGGATCGGTATATCCAGTTGGGCCACAATCCCGTGGAGCGCATTGAAATACCGGGAGGGCTGATGCTGCCTTAGCTTACCCTCCCAGCCGGTGGCCTTGAGGGGGCAGGAAAGATAAAGGCCCTGCCGTGCCCGTGTTAGCCCAACGTAAACCAATCGGGCTTCCTCTTCCACCTTGGCGCGCTTTTGTTGCCATTCCAACTGGGGCTTGTCCATTGGGGTTTCCGCGGCCAGAAGCTGGATCTCGGTTTGCAGCTTGTCGTCCTCGCCCCAGATGACCCGCGCCGGATCGGTCGGAAAGGACGCTTCCGTCATCCCCGGCATAAAGACAAAATCAAACTCCTGCCCTTTGGATTTATGCAGTGTCATCACCTGCACAAAGCGGTTGCGCAAGGCGTCCGGCAGCCCCTCGTTCTCCTGGACCACCTTGAACGGTAGCCGGTTGCGCTGGATGCAGGTTTTAAACTCCTGGTTCACCCATTCCAGCGCAGAAAGTCCTGTATCGCCCCGGAGGGACATCTGGTCGACCCATTGCTGGGCTTTTAGCGCACAGAGATACCCCACGCTTCGCTGCTGCGGATCCGGCAGGAACATATCAGCCAGGCGCACAATCAACCGGCAGATATCCTGGCCAAAGGCATAGCGGATAAGGTCGTGGAGGTTGTAATACAGTTGCAGGTAACTTACATTCTCAATCTCTTCCGGATGCAGCGCAAACAGGTTGACGCACATCGGCTCATCCTTTTCATCATCCGACAGGTGCAGCAGCTTCATCTTGAACATGTGGTCGCACAGGGTCTTCATCGCGTCGTTATCGGCCGGATCCTCCAGTACACTCAACACGTAAGCCACCAGGAGAAACGCGGGGTTCAAATCCGGGGAATCCGCAAGGCAGATGGCCTTGATGTCATTCTGCTGGAGTTGCTGGGTGATCCGCAGCACATCGGCATTACCGCGCAGCAGCAAGGCGATGGACTTTTCAGGGTGCTCCGCCTGAAGCTCCTTGATCTTGCTGATAACCCACGCATATTCGAACTGGTTGGTTTCAAACTCCAGAAGCTGGATTTTTTCCAGCAGTGGCGGGTTCATCCCTTCTACCGGGTACATCTCAACCGGCTGGAAAGCGTCCTTCAGAATCTCATCCTGGCTGGCCCAGCCCATAAAGCGGTTTGCCACCTGGATCACGGGGCTCGCGCAACGGCCACTGCGGTTCATTTCCACCACGATGCCGCTCTCCTGGCAAAAGGCGATAAAGTTACGGAATACAGAAGTATCCGCCGTGCTAAACGTGGTCGTGATGGACTGGTTGGTGTCTCCCGTCCGAATCAGGTTGCCGTGCCCTTCCTTTAACAGATTGATAAAGCGCTGAAGCAGCAACGACGAATCCTGCGCCTCATCCTCAATGATGTACTGGTATCTATTCTGGTATTTCTGCCGAATTTCAGGGTATTGCTCCAGCAGTTCGATGGCTTTCAGGATGAGATCGGTAAAGTCCAGCTTCCCCTGGCGGCGCAATGTCTGGATATAGGCCTCATAGATCAGGATGAACTTGATAATCAGCCCGCTCTTGACTTCTTTCTGGGCATAAAGGGCCTTCAGCTGATCCGGGGCGAGGTGGCGGGTTTTGGCGTACTGGATAACCTTGAGAACGGAGTCCACCTTCCTGAAATACCCCTGTCCGTCATCAATGGCAGACACGATGCTTTGCAATGTCTCCCGCACTTCAATCTCATCAATGATGCTGATGTCATCGCCATCCAGCCCCAGGTAAACCGAGTGATCATCCTCGGTAATAATGCGGAACGCCAGGCTGTGGATCGTGCTAACCGCCGGCAGCGCGGTCAGGTTTGCGCCCAGCTTCTTCCGAAGGCGGCTGAGCAGGGTGCGGGCCGCGCTTTCCATATACGTCAAGACGAGGATGCTGTTCGGGGCAATACCGCGCTCGATCAGTTCCAATAGTAGCTCCACGTTTACGAACGTTTTTCCGGCGCCGGGAACCGCCGTAATGGCCATTGCCCCGCCTTGATACTCCAGGATCCGTTCCTGATCCGGGCGAAGGATGGCGCGAGGCGGGGCCTCCTGCAAAGCAGAAGACGGCAGCTTAAGCTGGTGCTGGAACAGCCCGGCATTGGGATTGCCTTCCTCGTCCAGCTCACTGCTGTACAGGTAAATCCGTTCCTGGGCATACAGCATCAGCGTCCGGGTAATATGCGCGGCGCGAGTCCGTGTCAGCAGTTGGTTAAAACTGTCGGAAGCCTGCGTGGTATCGCCATCCCAGTTAACCGAATGAACCCAGGCGTTATAAAGCGGCGCATTGTCCGTACGATGCCATTCCCGGGAGGAGATATCCAGCCAGAAGTGGATACGGCGCTCAATCTCATAGTCAATGATCTTCTGTGGCGTCCCCAGGACAATAGCTTCTCGGTCAATTTCTCGCGGTTTATTGGGCGTGTCGGCCACGATGCCGGTTTTCACCTGGATCAACCACTCCCTTGCCGCCAGGTTCTCGCCGGCAGTATCCAGGCCCAGCAAGCCTTCAGCCACCTTCTCGAGGTACATGGTGCGAAGCAGTTGATGGACATCGGAAAGGGCATCCTCCATCGTCAACTGGGGACTGACAACATCGCTGAAGGCGGAGAACAACTGTTCCTGAAGCGTTTCCTTCTGATAACGCGCCAGCCAGTCCAGCAGGGCTTGGTAACGCACTTGAGCGGCCGGGAGCAACTGATCCGCAGCGGGCATAAACGTAAAGGTTTTGTTATGGTACTGCCGGTATTCCGAAACGAGAGCTTCCGTTCCCTTCGCATCCAGCGTGTGCAGCCTCAGCGCATTGCGCAAAATCGCCTTCCACTCCAGGGGAGAGAGCGGCATCTGCCAGGCGGCACGGTTCACAAGCTGTAGCAGCAAAAGTAAACTGCGACAGACAGGGTTATCCGTTGGACGTTGTGTGCCAGTGAGGATCTGCAGGGGAATCCCACGGCACTGGAAGAGGTGCTGGATTTGCAGCCGGGCCAGCGCATCAACCCTCGGCATCACGATGATCAGATCGCCGGGCGTAATAGGCTCCTGCCCGGGCTTGGGCTCCGAGCCCAGCAACCGTTGGATGTCCTGGACAAGCTGGTCAATCATTTCCAGCCGGTTGAGGTGATGCGGTCGCCATTGGATTTCAGCGTCCACAGGCAAGACTTTTCTTTCCTGGGTCACTTCCGGCAGCACCCAGTTATGCAACAGTTGCGTCCCCGCAAGGTAAAGCGCATCCTGCCGCGTGGTGGAAAGCACCTGCATATCCGGCTTCAGTTGTTTCAAGCCTTCCCAGTCATACGGATAGGCGTTGAGGTAGCCGCGTCGCGTGCCGCCTTGCATGTCCGCCGCGATGGTCAAGGTATCCAGGTGCGGGGCCAGGAATTTAATAAAAAACTGCTGGGCCGGAATGGTTTCATCGACATCGTCCACAACCAGGTGGCGGATTCGTTGCGTAAAATAGCCCTCAACGTCGCAGTGATTCTGGAGCAGCGCGTGAAAGACGTCAATCTGCTTGCTGTTGTCGAATACGCGCAGTTGGTTGCACATCTGGTCGAACAGGCGCAACACCTTCTCCACATCATCGATGCAGCTCTCGTTGATGGCGCGGGAACGTTCGAGCATATCCTTGCGCTCCAGGCGGTTTTCCGAGCGGAGGCGGATGCGGCGGATGAGCTGCATCACCAGGCTTCTCTCCGTCCCCTGGAAGGCTTCAAACAGCTCCGGCTGGCGGGTTTTTAGCCCGGCAATCACTTTTCGGATAATGTATTCCGATGCCTCAAACCCGGCCAGCTCCGGAAAAATAACGGGTGAGCCGCCGATTTTCGGGTTGCTGGCAATAATCTCTTCCACGCAAGGCCAAAACAGAGAGATGGTATTGCGCACCAGCGCCGCATACGTCGTAACCTGCAAATGGGAATAGCCGCCCTGCAAGGCTTCGTGCAGGCGCTCCACAAATTGGGACTTGCGGGAGTAGTTACTGCACAGCACCAGGATAGAATCGCAGGGATGCGCATTGTAAAGTTCGATGGCGCGCTGCAAAAGCAGCCGGGTTTTCCCGGTGCGCGCCGGTCCCTCTACTGCGAGCGATTGTTGCAGCGTGATATCCATACCCATGCCCTGCCATGCATCCTTATCATTATCCGGGCATGCGCCTGTAAAAGGAAGCCTCTCATGAGAAATGGGCTTTTCAGGGGAGGGGGATGCTTCAACGGTCGGCATCTTGAATTTAACAATTTTGTTTACATTTGATCCCGGAAGGGCAACTCCCATCTTAAGGATGTTTTTATTATTTAAGACTATATTTATTTTTTGAGATTGCTTGATTTGGAAGGAGTTAGAGACGTTGTCAGTTGGTGGATTAAGCAGCTTTGCTTTTCAGCGGGGGGCGCTCAGTAATATTCTGCTCCCGTTTCAGGATCCGTTTGCCAGTGCAAACAGCATTCAATATCAGTCGGTATTGTCGCAATATAGCCCGCAGTTTTTTGGCGGCGAAGGCGGCTCACTCAATCAGGGAAAATCCGGAATATCGCCGCTGGATAGCTTTTTCTTCCAGCAGAGCCCATCCCCGTTTACGCAGTTTAAAAGTTCATCCAGCTTGCTGGATAATTTCTTTTTTAACAGCCAGCCACAGTTCAGCAGCAATAATTACCAGCCAGGGCTTCAGCAATTCCCTTTTTCAAACCGGACGCCTTTGCTGAGGCCGTTTAGCAGCCCACAGCATTTTGGCCGGGCAACGGTTCAATCCCAAGCCAACTATGCGTACCCGAACACGTCTTTTACCGGCTCCGGCTTTACGGCCAACCAGCTCGACAGCCTGTTCGGAAACCAGTTTAACTCATTTTTTGGAAGCGCAAACCAAGCCGTACCAACCATAAACCTGCAAAGCCAACTGTTCGGCTTTGGTTCCGGCTTTGCCTCGTTTTTTAATTAATAAAAAATTTATAATATATCCGTCACCCATCCATCGGCTTTAAACAGATATAAAAACATTTGCTTTACTATCAAGTTTAAATATCCAATTGCCTTTTTTTCAGTGCCATTGTCCTTTTACAAACTTTTATAATTGCCTGGAAGGGACGCATTTTTAACTGAAATTTTGTTTTTATTGTGATGGAAGGATGATTTGATTTAGAAAAGGAGAAGAGGGTGGCGATTAGCCCAACGAGAAGTTTTCTGGCGACCGTTTTGGCGCCCGCAAATACTCTGTCTGTACAGGAAGCAACCGTTCTGTCGCAGTTAAAACCATCATCAATCAACCCGAATGGGACGAACCTGAACAATTTAATCCAGCCGCAAGCTGTGGCAACCCCGGCACCCGCACCAGCGGCAGCGCCTACACCAACAACCGCACCCGGGGCAGCACCAACGCCCACGACTACACCCCAAGCTACAGCAGCACCAACCAATACCAGGCAAGGAACGGCCACCCCCCCCACGGCAACCCAAACCGGAACACGGATTACAAATGCCTCACCAGCCGGCACAACCAATGCAGGCGCAACTGCAACCCGAACCACCACCACTACAACAACCAAGGTTTCCGGCAACGGCAGCAGAACAACCACAACCACCACAACACAAACACAGGAACCGCCTGCGCAATTTCGAATGACCAAAAAAGACGCGCCTCCAGGACTCGTCCAATTTGGAGGAATCCCGCCGGGTCTTCAGAAAAAAAAGTGCAAAGGGGGCAATCATAAAGCCGAGGATAAGCAATTCAAAGCGCAAGAGCGGTTTCTCGATCGACAGGAGGATTTTTTGAAAAAATCCCGTGGAAATGATGACGCCGGACCCGACAGAATGCGGATGAGTCCTGGAAGATCGAGTTCCAGGAAAGATTAAACATACTGATATATTTTTGAAATAACACGTTTGAGGTATGTTTGAACTTCTTGAAACCCCCTATACTAAAGGTTAAACGCTGTTGTTCGAATTGCTATGGATAAGCAAGCGAAGGCCAGTCCTGTTTTATTTACGGTAAAGCCAAAGTAGGGACTGATTTGCTGTGAATCTGGAAAAGTGGTTTAAACACAGTTTATAATCTCCTAGGAACGTCGTATTAGTTGTCATTTTAGTAAAACAATCCTTAAAATCTTTACAAATGTTCATTGCAGAAACCCAATGATTTGTCGATATCATTATACTTACTCGAGGCAGACACAAACCAAGTTGAATGGGAGAGTTCGAACATGACCGATGAGGAATCTCGGACAAGAATGAACCGGAGTTACAGACGTTTAAATATGAACCCGCTTGAACAGATGTTAGTTGCCGTGATGTTGCTGACCCTGGTTTTTGCGGGATTGGATGCAATGGATGGTCAACATATCGGGAAAAGCAATGCCGTAACAATTGCGAAACTGCAAGGCCAACAGGAATTGATGGCATCGACATTGAAATAACGATTCGTCCATTCTGCTTTGAGATTTAACCGGAGTGCTTTCCACTCCGGTTATTTTTTGCAAAAAAATGATCGGCGCTTTTTTTTCAATATTTAGCCAAAATGGCCGATACATCAGGGTACTCTTATCTCGTAGAGGCTAGTAATCCCCGAGGACACTTTGCTATAATAAATAATGTTACTTACATAACCGTAGTATAGGAGCAGCAAAGTACTTATGCCCACACCAGAGTGGTTAAAGGGACGTTTAGAGGTTTGTTGTAACGAAGAAGCCTTTATACACGAATCCTCCTATGTGGATGAGCCCTGCCAGATCGGACACGGTTCCAGCATTATGCATTTCAGCCACATCATGGCGAACTCCGTGATTGGGAGCCATTGCCAGATAGGCCAGCACGTCACCATCCACCCCGGTGTGTTTATTGGCAATAACGTCCGAATCCTGAACAACACCCTGCTCAACAGCGGTGTCATTATTGAGGATGATGTTTATTGCGGGCCATCGACCATTGTTGCGCCGCTCAAATATATCCGGGGGGAGGCTGCGAACATTTCCACCATCCAACCCACCCTCATCCGTAGGAATGCCAGCATTGGAGCCAATACCACGGTTGCGGCCGGGTTTACCCTGGGCCAGTTCAGTTTTATCGAGGCGGGCTCCGTAGTGGATAGAAATGTGCCAGATTTTGCGCTAGTCTATGGAAATCCGCTTCAGTTTGCCGGCTGGCGATGTGAATGTGGTCAGCTGATCAAATTCACCATTGCCAACATCACCTCTTGTTCCCGTTGCGGTAAACGCTATTCCCGGCAATCCGATACGGAGATCGTGCAGTTGAGATCCGGGAGCACCCCTCATGATTCCAATATTCAGTCCCGTTCCACAATACGAAAGCCTCAAAGCGATTATTGACCAGGCCTTGATTGATGTTGCCGCTTCCGGCCATTACATTTTAGGGCCGCAGGTCAAACAGTTCGAATCGGAATTTGCCCAAGCCGTGGGCACAGCGGATGCCGTGGGCGTAAACAGCGGCACCGACGCCTTATTCCTCGCCTTGCGCGCCCTGAATATCGGGCCAGGGGATGAGGTCATCACCACCTGCTTCAGCTACATCGCCACTTCCGAAATTATTGTCCGCGTGGGCGCCCGTCCCGTCTTTGTGGACATTGACGAAAACACCTTTAATATGGATATTGCCGCCGTCGAGCGCGCCATTACCGAAAGGACCAAGGCGATTATCCCGGTGCATATTTTCGGCCAGGCCGTGGATATGACGGCATTAATGGCCCTGGCGCAAAAGCACAACCTTTTTGTTGTGGAAGATTGCGCCCAGGCGACCGGCGCCGCCTGGCAGGGCAAACCCGTCGGGAGCTTCGGCCATGCCGGCTGCTTCAGCTTCTTCCCCACCAAAAACCTGGGCGCCATGGGCGATGGCGGCGCCATCACCACGAATGATCCGGAATTGGCCAGACGGCTTCGATCCTTACGCGTACATGGCAGCAAACCCGACAACAAGTACGACCACCAGGAATCCGGCATTAACAGCCGTTTAGATACCATGCAAGCGGCGGTGTTGTTAGCCAAATTGCCCCGGTTAAACGATTGGAATGCGGAGCGCGAACGGATTGCCGCGTTTTACCATGAGCAGATTAAAAACAGCGAGCTGGATAAGCTGATGGTTCCACCGGAAAAGGGCCCGGCGCATTCCCGCCATGTGTATCACCAATACACAGTTCGCCTGCGCACACCGGATCCGGCGGTTCGGGACGAATTGCAGAACACGTTGAAAACCCATCACGTCATGGCGATGATTTATTACCCGATCCCGCTGCATCTGCAAAAAACGCATGAGAACCTGGGCTACAAGCCTGGGGATATGCCGGTTGCAGAGCGTGTTTCCAACCAGGTCTTATCCCTCCCGATTTTCCCCGGCATGACCCGCGAACAGC
>CALAJO010000115.1 GCA_937922745.1 uncultured cyanobacterium | reverse complement strand
TTTTAAGGGAGCTGCGCAACACGGCCAAGGATCGCGAGACGGGACGGCTCACGCCATTGCCGGATGAGCTGATCCTCAATGCCTGCATCCACCCGGAGGGCTTGGACACTACAAACCTTCCCGGCCCCAATGCGGAATTTCTCCCCACGCGGCGCGAAGCACGGGAATCATTCCAGGTCAGCACCGCCAAGTCCATTATGCGAGAGGAAGGCATCACGGACAGGCTGAAGAAGCAGTACGCCCCGCATATCCTCAAGCAGGCGGATATCGAGCTGAGCCTGGAGCAGCCCCGCGTCTGGCCGGAGCGCGCACTCAACCGCAGCGAACGCCTGATGGTGGAAGGACCGGAAGCCCTGCCCGTTTACCCCGCCAATAGCCTCCCCATGCAGGCCCCTGGGTCAGGCCAGGATCTCTTGGTCAATCCCGCGCCCGATGGCGACATGCCCGCCGCTGCCGATCGGATGGCTTCTCCCGAAACAGACATGGCAAAAATGGGTTTGTTTTCTCAAAATGGCCATCCGCCCCATGTCACCGGCGAGTTTGAAGCCGTGACCACGGCCCATCACCCGTCAAAAGCGGAAAAACCCGCCTCCCCATGGATGTTTTGGGACTTGGAGCCAGGACAGGAGGCCTAGCACACCGCGTCAGTTGGAGTCATCCCGAAAGTTCTTGATCGGGAGCCCATTGCCAAACAGGCCCAGAAAGGGGCCTTGTGTGGGCAGGTTGGGGCAGCCCAATGCCCGCTCCGACGGCAAATGACGAACGCGTGGACTTTTACGATGCAGAATGATCCCGTTGCCCGCTTCCATATCCGCCAGTATTTGGTGTGCCATCCCGGTGGTGGTTTGCCCGGTTTGCCTGGCCGCTCGGGCGTAGCCCCGGCCCAGCTTGTTGTGGTGCAAGTCCTTGTGCCGGTCCTGGAAATCGTCCTGATGGATGCCGTCCCAATCCAAAAAGGCCTCCGCCCACTCGTTGGCGCAAAACAACCAGTCGGCAGGCTTCTCACCCAGTTCGTAAGCCACCAGCGCCGATCCGTAGACGTGCTGGAAGCCGTTCACCTTCTGCCGCCACACATGGATCGGCTTCCCCTCCCGGATAAAGAGGCGTGTGGCCCCGTAAGAGCCTGGAACCGCAGGCTCGGTATAGCGGGCCTTGGTGGTGGAAAGCGGAATCAGGTCGCTGTGCCCGAAATACGTTTTCTCGGCCACGCTCACCCGCCAGAAGATGCTGGCAATATACGCCACCGGAATCAGCAAAACCAGGAGCAGTATCCCGCGGGTGTTCATCTACACCGCATCATCCGGGCAGGTCAAGGTTCGTTCCTTCAGCCGCACCGCCCGCCGAATGTCGGCCTCTTCCCAGCGTTGCCGCTGCTTGGGCGTTCGGGGTTCAAACGGCGCCAAGGGGCGGGGTTTCCCATCCGGGGCCTGGGCCACAAACACCAGGTAACTGGAGGCCACCTTCCGGCACTCCTGCGTCTTGTGATCGCGGGCCGTCACATCCACCTGCACCTCCATCGAGGTGTTCCATGTGCGGGTAATCACGGCCTCGGCCTTCACTTCCTCGCCGATATAAGCAGGTTGCTCAAAGCTCATCCTATCCTGCCGCACCGCGATAACCGGCCCGTTGACGTGGCGGAAAGCCACTTTCTCCCCGGCATGGTGGATCAGCTCCAGGATGATGCCCCCAAACACATTCTGGTGGATGTTGGAGTCGTTGGGCGTCATCGTGCGCATCACGCTCTGCGGCATGTCGCTTCGGTCAATCAGGGTATCCTCGTGTTTACCAATCGTTTCCAACTCCTGGATGCGGCTCTGTTTACGGGCCTCCGCCTCTTCAGCCCGCCGCTGCTCCTTGTCCGCCGTTATCGCCAGGGGCGGGATGGCCGTGGGTTTGTGCATCTCGTCATCCAGCGCCACGAACACCAGGTAGCCCACCGCCACGCAGCGCCCCTCGCCGGTGCGCATGTTCTCCGCCCGAACCTGCACTTCCACCTCCATGGAGGAACGCCAGGTCTTCGTGAGGAAACAGGTGGTCGTCACCAGCTCCCACAGGCGGGCGGGGTTAATAAAGTTCATCCGGTCCAGCGAGGCCGTTACAATCTTCCGTCGGGAGTGGCGCGCGGCCGTCAGGCTCGCCGCGATATCAATCCCCTTCATAATCACGCCGGCGGTCGCCAGGCCCAGCTCATTCGTATCTCGCGGGAATACCACCTGGGAAATCGTAATCAGGGAGTCTTGCAGGGGTTTGGGTTCCATGGTCAAGTCGGGGCTCGTTGGGGTCAAAGCGTTCATCTTATTGTCTCAGTTCAGGTCGTTCCAATGCAAATCAATAAAAACATGGTCAGCCAAATAATTCACCGGATCAATCATGCAAGGGAGGAATACCAAGTGGATCTCCCCCTTCAGCCGCTGGCGCAACACGCCGCCACACAACCCGGAATGAGCGGTTTAGCGCGAGCCGATCTGCTCCGTGGCGCCGGTTTTCAACATCGCCAGGTGGTTGAAAAAGTTGGGGTAGGAAATGGCGGCCCACTCCCGGCCGTGGATGCCGTAAGGATCCGGCGCGCGCAGGTTCAGGATTTCCAAGGCCATCACCAGCCGGTGATCGTGGTGGGTTTCAAACCACTCGGCCCGTTCCGGCAAAATGCGGTTGGGGTTCCCCTGGAAGCGGAAGCCGTCGTCGTAGGTTTCCACATCCACGTCCAGTTGGCGCAGGATCCCGATCATCGAGGCCAGCCGGTCGGACTCCTTGAACTTCAGCTCCTCGGCCCCGCGAATTGTCATCACGCCCTCGGTAAACAGGCCCAGCACCGTCAAAATCGGGATTTCGTCAATCAGGGCGGGGATCAGGTCGTGGGTGATGGTGATATTCCCCCGCAACGGCTGCCCCTCGATGGTGATATCCCCGTAAGGCTCGCCGCCGCTGTTGGCCTCGTTGGCAACGGTATAGGACGCCCCGGCCATCTTCAGCACCGCCAGCACCCCCGTTCGGGAGGGGTTCAGCCCCACCTGCCGGATGGTCACACGAGAGCCCGGGGTAATGGCCGCTCCTACCAGCCAAAAGGCCGCCGACGAAATATCTCCCGGCACCAGGATATCCTGTCCCTGCATGTCGTGGTGTCGCCCGATCAGCTTCACCTCATCCCCCTGTCGCTCCACCGTGGCGCCCAAGGCGGTGAGCATGCGCTCGCTGTGGTCGCGGCTGCAATCCGGATCCACCACCACCACGGGGTCGTCCTTATCCGTAAACAACCCCGCCAGCAGAACCGCGCTCTTGACCTGCGCGGAGGCCATGGGGAGGACGTAGCGGATGCCGCCCAGCTTGCCCTCCCGGTTGGGAGATATTTGCAGCGGCGCGCACCCGTTTTTGCCCAGGGCTTGGATCTCGGCCCGCATCTGCGCCAGGGGCTCAATCACCCGCTTCATCGGGCGCTTCTGCAAGCTCTCGTCACCCGTCAAAATGGCGGGGATCCCGGCCCCGGCGATCAGCCCGGCCAGCAGCCGGATGGTTGTGCCGGAGTTGCCGCAGTCCAGTTGGGTTCGGGGCGATTGCAGGTGGTGCCGCCCGGTTACGCGGTAGGCGTTTTCCCCCACCGGATCAATCGCAGCGCCCAGGGTTTGCATGCATTTCAGCGTGGACATCACGTCCTGCCCGGCGGAGAGGTTGGAAACAACGCCGCTTCCCGCGGAAATCCCCAGCAGCATCAGCGCCCGGTGGCTGATGGACTTGTCTCCCGGCAACGTCAGTTCTCCATTCAATCGGGTTGTCATCGCGCCTCCTGTGCATCCATTGCTACAACCAATGCGCCCCATTATACCCAACCCCACCCCGCTTGGCGACACGTAACCCCGGCCCGGAAGGGAATGCTGGAACGACCCGGCCTGGCCACCCCGTCCGCCGGTTCGGGGCTTGAAACCCGCTGGTCTGGCACCGTTTGGAAAAAACCCTATAAACATAGGATCTGGATTTATTCTATAAAAGATATAGTTGAGGCTACCAGTAGTAGTACCTTGTTGTGGATGAGAGAGTGAGATGAAAAAGTTTCCCCGTATCAACCTGAGTTCCCGACAACGTTTCGCCGTAACCGCCGTAACGCTTGGCCTGATGACGGCCTGGACGGTGTCCTCGTTCATCAACAAGCCCTACTGGACTTCGCAGTATTCCTACCAGTTTGTGCAGCCCGCAGCCCTGTCGGATTCCGTTGATAACGGCCAGGGGAACGCCTCGTTCTTCGTGCGTAACAACGCCGTGGGCACGCAAATTTCCATCTTGCAAAGCGAGAAGTTGCTGGGGCTGGTTAACCGGGAATTGCGCCGCCAGGGCAACAAAACCTGGACGGTTGCCGCGCTGAGGAAGGCGATCGAAATCAAAAACCCCCTTCAGTCGGAAATCATCCAGATTGAGGTAAAAACCCCGCACCAGCAGGATACCCGCCAGATTGCAAAGGCCCTGCACCAGGTTTATTTATCTTACCTGGACGAATTGCACCAGGACCTGACCCGCGACCAGATTACCCTGGTTAATCGGCAGATACGCGCCAAGCGCAAGGAATTGATTGCCCAGAACGACCTGATCCAGCAGGTTGCCCCCGTGGCCCTGCCCGCGGATATGAGTGAGCTTGCGGATATCGGCCAGGAATCTCCCATGGTCAAGCTCAGCCAGATTAATAACCAGATAAGCGACGTGGAGTTGCAGATTGCCGCCGAAGAAGCCAAGTACGAACACCTGAACACGCTGCTTGCCCAGCAGGACGCGGCCGAGCCCAAGAAGCTGGCAGACGCGGATCTCGCGGCGATGACGGCAGCGATAGCCCAGCGCCACGTGGACGCCTTTTCCAAGAGTGCCAACTACCACCCTGCGGTGAATTACAAGCTCAACAAAGACGGGGCCATCGCGGTTGAGGCCAAGGAGCAGGCCGCCAAGCCCGCCCGGCTGATTACCCCGCACACCATTGTGGTGCAGGACTTTAATGCCAAGCCTCAAAAACCGGTACAGGACCTGGCACACGAACTGAACACCGCCAGCCTGAACTTGAAGGCCGCCCAGGCAAAGCGCCAGAAACTGGCGGAAGCCAAGACCGCGCTGCTCCAGAATATGAACCAGGGCAGCAAGGCCACCAACTCCGCAACCCGCCTGCACGAGCTGGTTTCCAAGCAAACCCTGGCCGAGCAATCTCTGGCGGCGCTGGAGAACAAGCGGAGCCAGTTACAGGAGCAGCTCAACCTGCCCAGCGTTAACATCCGCTTGCTGGATCCGATTCCTTCCAAACCCCGCCAGGACAAGAACCATTCGCTGGACCTGATGGTCTTTCTCGGTTCACTGGCGTGTTCCTTCAGCTTTTTGGCCGCTATGCCCGCTGTTTCCAAAAAAGTGAGACAACAGATCCAACAGGAAAGCATCGCCGGGCTGATTGAGCGGCTCTCCAAGCTCAACAAGCAGTCCGTCGTGCTGGTACTCCCCGTTAACCAGGCGGATTACATGAATATCTCCCCAAACCTGGCGGGGCTGCTCAACACCCTGGGCAACGACACCCTGGTGATGGATGTGGACCTGTTCCGCCGGAAGCTGACGCTGAACAACCAGATTACCCACCCCTACGGGATGTTGCGCCACCTCATCAACCCGGAGATGAACCTGCCCTACCAGGACATCACCTCCAACGCCAAGGTCGTCCCGGTGGAAGCCGCGCTGCAAAGCCACCAAAACGCCGAGTATGGCGAAATCATCAAGCGCGTTCCCCAGTTGTTCAAGCTATGGAAGGAATCCACCATTCTGCTGGATGCGGCGGCCTGGCACCCGGCCTACGAAAACCTGCTGCCCCACCTGTCTGAAATCGTGTTCTACTCCCCCTCCCAGGTGAAGTCCGCCGCCGTGTTGCCGCGCATCTTCAAGCAGAAGTACAACATCCCCGTCACGCTGCTCAAAATCTAGGCTGGGGTTATCGGCCTCTGGCTCTTTAACCATACACTGAATACTAATGTGGGTTTCTTTGGATATAATTTGGATTTGTTTCTAATTGTAAAAAGATATCCTGAAAATATAAATTTCACTGTTTAGAATGTTTTTATTATCTTATCAAACACGTTGGATTTGGTAGGAGAAATTGACAGTGAGATTACAGATTGGAAAATTGACCCGTTATATTAAATACGAAATACAGATTATCCTGAATAAAACCTACGATAAAACCCACCTGGAACTTGATTCGGATTATCAAAAAATCTGCGATCGGCTTGCCCAGGCCTTCTCCGAATATGAACCGTGCGAGCGGGATTATATTCGCAACTTGTTTACCCGTCACGACCTTCCCGTCCCGCCGGCTTCCAAGCTCAACCGCCTGGCAGCGCAGTGGGCCACCGAGTTCATCTTCATGATCGAACTCATCAACCAGGGCAAAATGGCTCCCAACACCCTGGAGCCCCATATCAAAGTCGATGAGATCGGCAGCTACCACGAGCGGATGCAACGGTTTCTCGGCTGGTTGTTCTCGGACAACCTTAAGCAGCAAAGCCGTCCGGTGCCCTTCTTCTACGAGCTTGCGGCAGAGCGCCTGTACAGCTTGCTGAAGGATCCTGCCCTGAGCATGCAGCAAAAGCTGATGCTGACCGGCAACACCACATCCCCGGTTCGCCCTGTCAGCACCTTCGTCCCGGTTCCGTCCCTGCAAGGCAACAAAATGCCCAAGGTCACCAGACCCTCCGGCAAGTTTGCAGCAGCCTAAGTTGATAATTGAGCAATAGAAAGCAAGGAGATCACCCATCATGTCATTGAAACATCTGAGCAGTGTCTTATTCGAAAATGGTTATATGACCGCCTTCATTTACGGCATTACGTGGGTGGCCCGCTCCACAATCAACTTTAACGAGCTGATGTTTGACGTTAGGCCTGTTACCGACCCCGTTGACCTGATGACGATGTACCTGATCATCTCCGTGATTGTGATGGGCCTGCAGGCAATAAGCCTGATGTCTGCAAACGCCAACCTGGACGAAATACACGATAACGCCCACTATTACCCGGCCATTCGCAAGCGCGTTTAATTAAAAAGAAATGATCTGCACGATGTCTACTGGTTGCGCAGGGCCTGTTTAACCCATCTCTGCTAATCGCAGGGATGGGAGCCCAATTTTATAGATGAAGCCGCCTGCTGCGGCTTCAGATGCACCCTCCCTAATATTAATTTTGGCTTCGCTTGCGGCTGTGCCGCTGCGCTCGGCCCTCAGAATTTATTTTCTTAATTTATCCTATTAATCCAACATCGTGTTAAAACCCCTTCTGATAGAGTATCAGGAGGGGTTTTTGGGATCTGATGCTTAAAATTAATTAATCAACTGTAGACGGGGTAAATTGACTCTCTTAAATTAATAAGCAATTTATGACGGATGTCGGTTTTTATGTTTACGACATAACTTGAGGGAGTGAGACACGTGATTAAAGCGATGAGTATGCTTCATCCTGCTGCGCAGGCAGCCCGGTTTGGGCAACAAACCCATCGGGTCTTATACGTCGAGGACGAACCCGCCCTGTCAGAAAACTTTTTAGAATGGACAGCAGATATTAATAGCGAAAGAGCCGCTGCTGGGCAAGATACGGTTGAGTTTGTCCATGTTGCCAGTGGCGATGACGCCTTGAAGGCGATTCAAGAACAACAGTTTGATGCCCTTGTTACGGACGAGCGTATTCCAGGACCGTCTGGAATTGAAGTGATTCGCGCCTTTCGGGAGAAATTTAAAAACGCCTACATTACGCTCTATTCGGCAACGCCCTCTGTAAAAGCAGCCATTATTGCCGGGGCGAATGAAATTATGACGAAACCCGCCACTGATTTTTACCGGTTTATGGAAAACCTGTTTAACCGCATCATTCATCCGCCGGTTCCTGCATCGTAAATTTTAAAATTATAAAATCAAACATATTAATATTTATTTAACCTTTGACATCAAACCTGAAAATTAATTTTTTATTCATATATAGGTAAAGCGTATTTTATTGTAAGCAGGGATTATAACGAAAATCGTAGGGGGGACTTTTAGATGGGGTTTTCAAGCCTTGCGGTGATTTTCAATGTCATATCGCAGGTATATGATATTGACTTCCGCGTTAACCAGTACTACCAGCAAAAGCGAGATTTGACACAATGGAGTAAAATGATCGGGCTGCGCCAGACGCAAGCCTCCCGTTTGGCTCCAGGGCAATATGGCCGGTTTGTGGATATCATCTGGCCAAGTGACCCGAGATACCAGCGTAATCCGTTCCAGGATCCGTTACTGGAAGATCCGGTATGGGATAACGGGGTTTATGCGCCACCACCGGGCATTCCGTTACCGCCGGGCGGCGCGCCGCTGTCTCCAAACGAGCAGCTCATGACTTCCGAGCAGATGCTGGCCGAAGTTGAGCAGGATATGCGCGAAATCAAGGCGATGGAAGAACAGATTGATATCGAGCTTGAGCGTCTCAAGTCCATGAGGACGGCTCTGGTTCAACAGCGCGAGGAGTACACCAAGTACATCTCCGAAGGCATTAAGAACACGTTTAAGAATAACTACGCGTAACATACGATGATAGGGGTTGAACCGGACTAAGGGGTCGGTTCCGTCTGATCGAGCAACATCTCGGTCCCATCTACAATGCGCGTCAGTTCATCCAGGCGTTGTTCGAAAAACTGGCTGATATCCTGGATCTTCTTCCAGTTCTCCTGGCCTCGTTTTTCAAACCCGCAGCCGGGGTGATAAATCGTATTTTTATGCGGAAACGGGTAAACACGACAACCCGTTGGCCGGTCTTCGTGTACCTGGCAACGCCCGTCATCGGACAGATAACGGCATTTAAAAAACGTGGCGCCGGGTTCGGCTTCGCGAACTTTTTGGTAAAACACGGGAGCGATCGTTTGGACGTCCTCCTGGCATTCGTATGGATAAAACAGCGACAGAAAGTCTTTTGCGTTCGGCGCGTCTTCCTCATCGGAGTTGGCGAGCCGGATTATTTCGTCATGGGAGAGTGTGCCCTTAAACGTGGCAATACGGCAACAATCGCCCCGCTGCTTGCATAACGATTGCGGCATGCGGAACAGTTCCTGGATTTTCTTGCCCAGCGCGGTAAAGTCATCGGCCGCCTTCAGCGCCTCTATTTCCAGTGTGTCCTTGTCCTGTATCGGGTCATTAATCATTTTCAGCGGTATCCTGTTGTTGCAAAAGTCTTGTTACCAGTTTTCGGCCCCAAAGCGCACCCAGGGTTCCATTACGTCGGCAATCGATGCGCGGAGTTCATCCAGGGTCATATTGCGCGTGGGCATGTGGATGCCGTCGGGCGAGAGCATCTCCATCTGGAACTGAAGCTCCTTGAGCTTGCGTACCTGTGCCTGCTGCGTTTCCCGCTGGCTGTACTGCCAGCCCTCAAACCCGCAGCCCGGCGGAATGACGCCCCATCCATGCACGGGGAACTGCTTGCAAAAGCTGGGACGCTCTTCATAAATCCCGCACAAGCCTTCTTCCGTTACGTAGCGGCAGTGGTAAAAGGTCAGGTCGTCCCAAACCAGGCGATCTTCGCGCTCCAATACGCGAATAACCTGATCCACCTGTTCCGGCACGGCCTTTCGGGCGGCCTCGATAGACGGGAATGGCTGAAATACTCTCAGGAATTCCATGGCCCCTTCTTCGCCAAGTTCCACGCGGCGTTGCAGCTCCTTGTAGGAATGGAAGGTCGTGGCCGACTTGCAGCACCGGCCGCACTTGTGGCATAGATCCGGGAGCGATTCGCTGACCGGCGGCTTTTGCTCCTGCCCTTGGGAAAAGGTATCGTTAAACATTGCGCTTGGCCTTTTGCTTGCTGAAAAAGTGCATTACCATTGCTCCGCACCAAACCGAACCCAGGGCTTAATGGCGCCCCCGATGGATGCCCGGAGTTCATCCAGCGTCATATTGCGCGTGGGCATGTGGATGCCGTCGGGCGAGAGCATCTCCATCTGGAACTGCATTTCCTTCAGTTTGCGCACATCTGCCTGGTGACGCTCGCGCTGCTCAAACTGCCAGCCTTCGAACCCGCAGCCCGGCGGCATCACCGACCAGCCATGCACCGGGGCTTCCCGGCAGCACCGTGGACGCCGCTCGTAAATTCCGCAAAGCCCTTCTTCCGTTACATAACGGCAGTGGTAAAACGTCACATCGTTCACGTCCATGTCATCGCGATCGGCGATCACCTGCATCACCCGATCCACCTGCTCCGGCACCACGCTGCGGGCCGCTTCCACCGATGGAAAGGGCTCGAAGATCTCCAGGAAATCGATGGCTTCCTTCTCGCCTTCCGCCACCAGCCGAAGCAGTTCCCGGTGCGGCAAAAAGGTGGTTGCGGAATTGCAGCACCGGCCGCACTTGTGGCACAGATCCGGTAAAGGGGCCCGCTGGGGCTGTTGGTCATCCGCGTCCTGGAAGGTGTGGTTAAACATAGTTCGCGACGATCATCCGATGAATGTTTGTTGTTCCAGTGTCGGGGTTTTTGGCGTAACCCTCAACCTGTTTTCGGATGAGATCGGGCAAACTGAAGGGAGGGGTTAAGCGGTGGGCAGCTTAAAGGCAAACCGCTCATCCTTCGGATTAACTAATTGATGTTGTGCTAAAATTCGCTTCACATCATTGGCATCGGCCATTCGAGCGTTCAAGAGTTCGATCTGTTCTGCCAGGATTGCGCTGAAATCATTTTTAGGGTCATTTAGCGTATGGGTCTTAATGGGGTATTCATCCGGAAAGACCCGGTTGAGGAGGAGTTTAAGCAGTTCCGGCGACAAAAAGCGAACCGCCAACTGGATGGGCGTATGCTCTGCCGCGGTGTGGTCCTGGATTTGCTCGTACACAGGGTGAAAACGCGGAAAGTAATCATTGGGCCCCATTTGAAAATTATAGCGGAGGTTTTCGTATGCATGAGGCTGATCGTGCCGCATTTGCTGCATAAACGCCCTCATTGAAACAGCATCTAGGCGCGGCGCATCCATGTTGCCGAATCGCGGCTTGATACCAGATGCATTCTGTTTATTGCAGGTTGAATGGCGGGTAATCTCATCCCTTGGCTCCTTTCAGGGCGGGTTGTTGCTTCACGCTGTCCGCAAGGACATTGCAGAAGCGGGCAATTTCGGCTTCCGTGTTGTAATAATGCACCGATGCGCGAACGATACTCTCCAGTTCCCGGGCTTCCATATCCAGGCGGGTGTATTGCCGGGGCGAGTAGCTGACGTTGATATTCTGCGCCTGCAAGGCCTCGTAGATGGCATCGCTCGGCATGTTTTCGCTGGTAAAGGACACGATGCCGCATTGGGTTTGCCCCAAATCCCGGATCGTAATGCCGTCTATCCGGCTAAGTTCCGTGCGGAGTTGTTGGCCGAGCAGGGCAACGCGGCTCCAGATGGTATCCAGGCCCAGGTTTAACGCATATTCCACGGCGGCGCCCATGCCCAGCTTGGCGGCGAAATTGGTTTCCCAGTTCTCAAACCGGCGCGCGTCTCCCCGAATGGTATAGGCGTCTCGGGAAACCCACTCGGCTGCATGCAGATCCAGCAGTGGCGGCTCCAGTTGCCCAATGACCGCCTTTCGGACATACAGGAAGCCCATCCCTCGTGGCCCCCGGAGGTATTTGCGGCTTGTGGCCGATAGCATGTCGCACTGGATACGCGTCACATCCAGCGGCATCTGCCCGGCAGACTGGCAGGCATCCAGCAGGTAAAGCACATTGTGGCGTCTGGCGACTTCGCCAATGGCTTCTGCCGGGTTGACTAAGCCCCCATTAGTGGGGATATGGGTGACGGCAATGAGCTTGACCCGGCTATCCATCATCCCCTCCAGGGCGGAGACGGACACCTGGCCAAAGTCATCCGTGGGGATGGTTTCGACCGTGACGCCTTTTTGCCGGGCCATTTGCAGGTAGGCAATGTAATTGCTGGCATACTCCGATTGCGAAGTGAGGATGCGATCGCCCGGCTGGAAGGGGATGGCGTAGAACGCCATATCCCAGGCGCGTGTTGCATTCTCAATTACGGCCACCTCATCGCGATGGCAGTTCAGCAGGCGGGCGATGCTATCGTAAACGCCCTCCAGTTGGGCGGCCATCCTGTTTGCGGCTTCGTACCCACCCATTTCGGCTTCCAGGTTAAGGTAGTTCACCACGGTTTCCAGTACGGGCCGCGGCATTAGAGATGCACCGGCATTGTTAAAGTGCAGCACATGCCGGCATCCCGGTGTCTCGCTTCGCAGTTGCTCAATATCCATTATTCCGTACCTGTATCCATTGCTGACTGTACCTTATCATCCTGAAAAACCGGGCGGGCATCAACGGCTTGATTCTCCCAGTTGCTTTAAAAGCGGTTGGGACAGCGCCGCCGGGACATTAAACCACGCCTGTTCCAACTGCCGTAAAACATGTGCAACCTGCCCGCGGGAGAGCTGTTTTACCCGCCTGGCCCACTGTTCCATAATGCCCGCGCTGACGGTTAAGGCGCTCATTCGATAGGCGTTGGCTTGCTCCGCACTACCCAGCTTTTCGTCCATGGCGCCCGCAGCATCTGCCTGGGCCATGCCGCCCAGTTGCGCCTGGGTCATAAACCAGTCCGCCCCGTCGAAGGATTCCACCGGCCCTGGGAGATCGCCCTGGAGCGTTTGCCAACGCTGTTGATGATCCTCGGTCAGCTTTCCAAATCGCATGGCCATGCCAGCTTGTAAGTTCGAAATTCGGTTCACCCGTCCATCCCTTTCACTCTTAGTTCAAATCAAACAATAAGTTTATACAAAAATAATATCAAAAGCGATCACCTGAAATAAAAAGTGAGAAAACAAACCCATTTAATCATTACCTCGTCATTATTTAACGAATGGTTTACAGCAAGAAGATTGCCACGGCTTCCTGCTTACTATTCCTACCTGCACGGAATAACAAGCGGGGCTATCGTGAATATGCCCAACTGAAGCGAATATAAAACCCGAGTTAATAAAAACTTAAGATTATACCTGAGTTCAAGAAATCTGAGGCTCGGAAATGAAAGTGGAAAACGTCTTAAGCAGACGTGAAATGATAAGGGTATCGAAACACGCCTTTTTCGGTGATGATGCCGGTGATCAGTTCGGCAGGGGTTACGTCGAACGAAGGGTTAAAGAAGCGAACCCCTTCCGGGCAGATGGCTTCGTTGTGAATCCAGTAGACTTCGTCTTCCGGGCGTTCCTCAATGGGAATCTGCTCACCGGAAGCAATGCTGGGATCCACCGTGGAGCTGGGGGCTGCGACATAAAATGGGATATTATGGGCCTTTGCGGCCAATGCCAACAGGTAGGTCCCGATTTTGTTGGCGGCATCGCCGTTGGCGGCAATCCGATCCGCGCCCACGATCACCATATCCACTTTGCCTTGTTTCATCACCCAGGCAGACATGTTGTCGGTAATCAACGTTACCGGGATGCCTTCCTGCACCATCTCCCAGGTCGTCAGGCGTGCGCCCTGCAAACGGGGTCGGGTTTCATCCGCGTAAACCTGGATGGAAGGATCCGCCGCAAACGCCTCGCGGATGACACCTAAGGCCGTGCCATAGCCCGCGGTTGCCAGCGCGCCGGCATTGCAGTGCGTCAGGATCCTTGCGGCCTTTGGCACCAAAGCCGCGCCATGCTTCCCAATGGCCTTGCACATTGCGACGTCTTCGTCATAAATCCGCAGAGCTTCAGCTTCCACGGCCTTGAGGATTTCCTCGGGAGAATGATCGGCTTTTGCCTGAATCAGCCGACGCATCCGATCCATCGCCCATTGCAGGTTAACCGCCGTGGGACGGGCCGACTCCAGCAAATCCGCATCGGCCAGCAACGCAGCCGCCATGCTTTGGGAAGTTACGGGACTTTCTTGCAACTGCTGACGGGCACTGAGGATAAGGCCGTAAGCCCCGGCAACACCAATGGCCGGTGCGCCCCGAACGACCATGGTCTGGATGGCATGACGCATTTCATCCGGCGTGGTAATTTTGGCGTAGCGAACCTCGCGCGGAATGGCCGTTTGATCCAGAAGCGAAACGCCATCCGAATCCAATCGGATGACGGTCACTTTATTTTCGGTGGGCTGTGATGCAAGCGAACCCATTTTTCGGGATGATTACCTCAACGTTGCCTACTTGTTGTTTTTGCGGGTTCCACCCAGGAAATCCGGCAAATCCAGCAGCTTGCGGGCGGCTTCCTGGATTGAGGAGGATTGTTCCTTGTTATAGGAGGGCTTCTCCGTCTTTACGTTAAACAGGGGGGATGCGCTTGCCGGTTGGGTCGCGGTCCGCTCCATGGTTTCCGTTATGGTGCCCAGGCCGGTAGACCATACCGGGGACTGGAAGGGAATAGAAATGCCCTGCTCCTGCTTTGCGCCGCCACGGCTTTTCAGTTCGAAACCGGTGGCAATCACCGTAATCTGGATTTCGCCCTGGATCCGCTCATCAATCACGGCGCCGAAGATGATGTTGGCATCCTTGTCAACGGCTTCGTAAATCACTTCGGCGGCTTCGTTCACCTCGTGGAGCGTCATGTCCGCACCGCCGGTGACGTTGAAGATGACACCGCTTGCGCCTTCGATGGAGGTTTCCAGCAACGGCGAGTTAACGGCCATCCGGGCGGCTTCAAGCGCACGGCCTTCGCCAATGCCCACGCCGATACCCATAATCGCGGAACCCGCCATGCTCATAATGGCTTTCACGTCCGCAAAGTCCACGTTGATGAGGCCAGGAACGGTAATAATGTTGGAAATCCCCTGCACACCACGCTGAAGGACATCATCCGCAATGCGGAAGGCTTCCTGCATGGAGGTGCGACGCTCGACGACCTCAAGCAACTTGTCATTGGGGATAACAATCAGGGTGTCAACGGCCTCCTTTAAGGACTCCAGGCCTTGCATAGCTTGTTGCTGGCGGCGGCGGCCTTCGAAGGTAAAGGGCTTGGTCACGACGCCGACGGTCAAAGCGCCCAGGTCGCGGGCAATCTCAGCCACGATGGCCGCTGCGCCCGTGCCGGTTCCACCGCCCATGCCGGCTGTAATAAACACCATGTCCGCCCCTTCCAGCGCGGCCATAATATCGTCACGGCTTTCCTCGGCGGCTTTTTGCCCAATCGCGGGGTTTCCGCCGGCGCCCAAGCCGCGGGTGATTTTTTGGCCCAGCTGAACCTGATGCGGCGTGCTGGCATTTTCCAGAACCTGGTTATCGGTGTTCATCACCCAAAAGTCGATTCCGGTCATTCCGCTGGCAATCATCCGGTTAACGGCATTGCTTCCGCCGCCACCGACACCAACAACCTTGATGACCGCTTTTGCGTGTCCGGGTGTAGGATGACTGGCGGTGTTAAGCGTTCTGAAGAGTGAATTCTCGTTATGCCCCTGATGCTCGGACTGATGCTCTTCGAAATGTTCCATAAAATCGAGCCCCTTTGCTTCTTAATTCTTCTAGCCTCTCAGCGCGATTCAATCGCATGAGCCGGTTCGGATCTTTCGCCCTATTATTCATTAAAACTGGAGCTTTGAAAAGAACTTTTGAGAAATGTAAGCAAGATTACTAAACAATTTGATCCCAAAGACAATAAACAGGGCAATATACAGATCCACCCGCATCAGGTTGCCGATGGAGAGCAGGAAATAGGCAAAGAGCAAATTGAAGAAATAGGTTAAAAGCATGGAGCGCAAGCTGAACTTGCCGCCCAAGTACTGCGACGTGCCTTCTACCATCAAATCCAGCGTAAGGATAAGGCCAACCGCAAGAAAGACCGACAGATCCTCGCTGATGGAGACCGAAAGGCTGTTGGCCACAAACACGCCAAGCGCGAGGCCTAAAATGGGCAGTAAAAAAAACCAGAGCAATTTCATACGCTGATTATAGGGGGTGGGTCATGCAATTGGCAACGAGTATTTATAAGCCGGCCATTTCCCGCGAGTATGCCGGAATCTGCACGGTCTTGGGCGTAATCGTCACGCTGATGCCGTACTCCTTCAGCTCGTTGATGAAACTGTCCTTCTTCAGCAGGTAGCTGGACATTTCGCGGGCGTTACCGATGGCCTTGATGCTAAAAGGGGAGGTGATGCGCGTGCCGTTAAGCATAATAATCGGGCCGGAGCAGGAGATGCCCGAACTGTTGACCACAGGCTGGTTGTTGATGGAAATGGCCGTGGCCTTTGCCGCGCGTAAATCATTCACAATCTGTACCAGGTCGGTGTTATGGACAATCCCGGTATTGGGGTTGTCTCCCAGAAGCAAAGGTTTGGCGCTGTCCTTGACGACAATCTCCAGGCCGGGGCCAACCTGCTCCTGCAAGCCGATAAAGCGCGCCAGTTTCCTGGCTTCGGTACTATCTTTTGCGCTGGTGCGTTGCGCCGTTCCCAGATTGTCGGCTTTCAGGTTCAGCTCGGCAATCTGAGACTCCAGGGCTACGTTCTGTAACTCCAATTGGGAGAGTCGGTCGGACAGCGCCCGCGTACGGATGATTTCCGACGTGGAATAGCGGGAATTGGCAAACCGGACTTCGTTAGCGGCATAATACTTGGCGCCGAACAATCCAAACCCGAAAAATATCAGGAAGAGGAAACCGAAAAACGTATTGAGAAACAGTTTATTGTCCAAAGCCATTTACCCTGCGCGAATTGTTAACACCATTGTAACCAATGAGGGCGCGCAGGTAAAATCCCCGTTTATCCCCACCGTTTAGTAGAGATTGCGGGCGCAAATGATTATTGCGCGCGAAATAATGGTATAAAAATATCAGGAAGTCTGAAGGCATTCCGTTGGCCCTTTGGCACAATCCAGTTGTAATGAGATAAGCCCGTAAGGATGGTGCATGGCATCTCCCGCCGTTATCGAAGAAATCCTGTCCTGCCTGGAGAATTTACCGGAGCTTCCAGCCGTTGCGCTGGAAGTCAACAAACTTTTGGACGACCCGGACACGGCCGCGCAAGACCTGGCCAAAGTCATCACGCAGGATCCGTCGCTGACATCCAAGGTGTTAAAACTCTGTAACTCTGCCGAATACGGCTTTTCCAGAAAGATTGGGACGATCAGCGAGGCAGTTTCTATCTTAGGGTATAAAGAACTCAAGCAGATTATCTTTACCATTATTACGCACAGTTTCCTTAATCGGCCGGTGGAAGGGTACGCTTTGGAAAAGGGCGAACTATGGGATAATGCGCTGGCCTGCGCCGCGTATGCCCGTTACATTGCCAACAAGGTCAGCTTTAAAGACAAGGAATTGGTGTTTATCGCCGCCCTGCTCCGCGATATCGGCAAAATTGCCCTGGAAAACTATATCAAAGGCAAAGGCGATCTGCTGGAGACAACCGCGCGCGAAAACAAATGCTCCTTTGCGGAAGCGGAGGAACAGGTTGTCGGCGTGAGCCATACGTTTATCGGGGCTAAGCTGGCGGAAAAATGGAACCTGCCGGATTCCCTGCTTCGCACGATTGAATTTCACCATCATCCGTCCCATTTGCCGGGCGATACGCCGCCGGAGGATCGCAAGCTGGTTTCCATCGTGCATCTTGCGGAAATCTTTACGATGATGACCGGCACAGGCGTGGGGCTGGATGGATTGATGTATTCCCTGGATAACAGTGTGTTTGCGACGCTGGGACTTCCACAGGATGGCGCGGCCATGGAAGGCCTTTACGTGGAGCTGTTCAGCCTGGAAGGGGAAATCAACTCCATGTCCGAATCCTTCTCCTCGTCGGGGGCGCGTTAACCTATGGCGCTCCAGACCCGTAAGGAAACGGTCATTTCAACCGGGCAGATGCATATCAGCAAAAACCAGCAGGACATTATCAAGGCAACCCGCGTGGCCAGCAGCATCGTGGTGGTCGTTTACGATCCGCAAAACGGCCTGGGCGGGATGATCCACATGGCGGCGCCCGATAGCAAAATGGCCGCCAGCCCCGGGGATTCGCCATTGAAATATGTCGATCTGGGGCTTCCGCAGTTTATCGAGGACCTGGTCGCAAAAGGACTCGCCAAAGGTCAGGCCAGCGTCAAGATAGTCGGCGGCTCCCAGCTGTTTAACTTTGGCGGCGGCAGCGGCAACCTGTTGAACATCGGCACGCGTAACGCCATTACCGCCCGCACCATCCTCACGCGCGAGGGCATTCAGGTGGAGAAGACTGAAACTGGCGGCAACAAACCCCGCACAGTGGTTTTAGACATGGAACGCGGTTTTGTCCAAGTCTACCACCCTGGTGAAAATCCCCGTTATATTTAGTGCCAATCTCGTCTCCTTATAGTAAGAACGGTTTACTGTGCTGGCTGGATATAGGCCGGGTTTAACATGCGCTTGTTTGTGCGATATAATATGATTCCGAGAGATCAAGGAATTATCATGGTGTTGAGTGTAGCGCGTGTATCCCAAACCAGGCTATTGGCGTTTTTCGCCATCAGCATTATCAGTGTTTCTCCTGTGTGGGCGCAACAGGCCAAGCAAACGCCGCCTAGCGCCGGGCAAACCAGCTTTAAGAATACCCATGCCATTATGCCGGAAGCGGCTCCGCTCCCGACATTAAAGCCCCCTGTGCCACCTTCCCCAAATACGCTGGTGCAAAGTTCAAATCAGGGCCAGGTGCCGCGAGGGGCGTCCAACATGCAGCAACAGCCTGCTTCCAGTCAGACCGGGCCTTCTGGCGACAGTGCCCAACCGCAGCAGACGCCGCCGGGAGGTTCAACGTCCTCCCTGGAACTGCGGCCCAAACAACCATCAGGCGCGGCAACCCAACCGCAGCATGCCGTCATCGGAAAACCCGGCGAAGAAATGCCCGTTATGGATGAGCCTCAGATTGACAGTCCTGACGTGCCATTGATTCGGGACGAGGAAGCGGATGCCGCCTCGGCGAAAACGCTGGAAGAAGTTTACCGCCGGAACCGTGAGGAGCGCGGACGCTTTACATCTGCGGGATACCTGCTCCAGGTGCTGGGCGGCCTCAGCATTATCCTGGGCCTCATCTTCCTGACGGCCAAATATCTCCTTCCCAAGTTAAAGGATATGCTAGGCTATCGCAATGCCAGCGCCGCACCTTCTCAAAAGCTGACCGCGCAGGATCTGGAAGCCTCCAATAAAAGTCGGACTTCCCTGATGGGCGCGCTATTAGGGACTGGGCATAAGCCGGACGTCAAGCCCCAGGTCATTTCGCGCACGCGGTTAAGCCCTAACAAGGAAATCCATGTGGTGCAAATCGGGAATCGGCAACTGGTTATCGGCTCCACTGCCCAGCAAATGACCCTGCTGTCCGAGATGAACCCCGATCAGAATTTTAACGACGGCAGTGGCGCAATCGAAACCAAGGGAAACGAGGATAGCAAGCCTTCCGAAATACGCGCCGTTTACGAAAAGTACCTCACGCGGTCTAATCGGCCTGTTGGTGGGCATGTCACGCCGACGCTGCCGGATCGGGAAGAAGTGGTTTTGCTGGATGACTACGAGGATCACTTTCCTCCCACTTCGCACTAAGTTATTTGCTGAATAGCGACATTTTGCGCGGACAGGCTTATTTTGGCCGTGTTTATGATATAGTGTGCATGCCCTGAAAAGCAGGATATCTGTAGGGAGAGTCGCTTAAGCAAGCTCAGGGTGGGTTTAATTACCCATTAAGCGAACATTTTGCGTCTCAGTCAAATTGTTTTTGTAAAGAGGAGGTCATTACATGCCCGCAGCCATGATGGAAAAATATCAGGCCCGCACATTCCCGGCCATTGAAGGCGGCCTGGACGGTATTTCCAAGGAGCAGCTCGAAGTCCACTTCAAGCTCTACCAGGGATATGTTAACAATACCAACATCTTGAACGAGAAAATCTGGAAGTTCATCGAGTCCGGTGAGCTGGGCAGCCCCGAGTATGGCGAACTGAAGCGTCGCTGGGGTTTTGAGTTCGATGGGATGGTACTGCACGAATACTACTTCGACAACATGAAGCCCGCAGGCGGCCAACTGAATAGCAGCTCCCGCCTGTACAAAATGCTGCAGGAGCAGTTCGGCAGCTACGAAAACTGGGAAGCCGACTTTAAAAAGACCGGTGCGATGAGAGGGATCGGCTGGGCCATTCTGTACCAGGATCCCAATAGCGGCCGCTTATTCAACTTCTGGATTTCCGACCATGAATACGGTCATCCGGCAGGCTACCAACCCATCCTGGTTATGGATGTTTGGGAGCATGCTTACACCGTGGATTGGAAAGCCACCGAGCGCCCCAACTACATCGATGCTTTCTTCAAAAACATCAACTGGGAAGTTGTCGAAAAACGCCTTAAGTAAGCGCAACCTTCCCCGGTTTTTCAAAGAGCAGGCATGCAGCCTGCTCTTTGCGCTTTCTGTAAAATAAGCGCGTTGTATATCTTCAGTTCATGTCTTTCTAAAACCGTCTGTTCTGAATTGGTATGCTATACTCAAGCTATAGGGTGAGTAGTGCGTTTGTTGAGCAACCCGTTCACCCACCCCATCTGCGCGTAATAAAGGAGTGTACTGGTGCACTGTCCTCAGTGTGGTGTACAGATTTCAAATCCCGGTCTGAACTGTCCCTCTTGCAATGCCAGTTTGCGTCAAAACTGCCCGGTCTGTAATTTCAGGAACCTGGTGGGGCAAAAATTCTGCGGCCAATGCAATACCGATTTATCCTCCGCTGAAAAGCAGGATGGCCCCGTATCAGGGGCTAACACGGCCGCGATAGACGGGTTGACCCATTATCCGGTTCTCAGCGTGGAGTTGATGAACCTGGACAAATTGGCCCAGCGATTAAAAAGCCCGGAACACCTGACCCGGATTACGCGCGACCTGATGATTCGGCTGGAAAGCCAGCTCGTCAGCCAGAATGCAACCGTGGAGTCCATCCGCGAGAACGTGATGTTCTTCTCCTTCCGGCAGGCGGAGAACCTGGGCAAGGCGCTTTCCACCGCCGTTAAGGTTGGCATTGCCCTTGCGAAAAAGACCATCGCCGTGCAGGAGATTCAACTGCAAATCCGCGTGGGGCTGGATATTGTCCCGGCTGCGGGACGGAACCCGATGGCCGCCGTGGGAGAACGAACCGTTGGCGCGCCCGGCCAGATCATCGTGAGCCAGCAGGTTTTTCAGCTCACACAGAAGCAGATTCCCTATGATATTGTGGGGCCGATACAAGTCCAGGGGCAGTTAAAAACCTACTTCAGCATTATGACGGATGGCCGCCAGCCTTCGGAAGGGTTGGCCCAAAAGGCGGCTACCCAACCCAGGCCCGCGGAAACACAGGCCGCGCCACAACCCGGCGCTGCACCCAAAGCATCGGCACCGGCAACGTCGGCGCAACAGCCATCCGGCCCCATCGAGCGACGGATCGAGCCGGTGGAGTACCCAGGCGAGTTGACCTACCAGGTGCCGGATTTCATCCAGCCCAAAGGAGGGCTGCGCAGGCCGAATATTGGCTACCAGCAAGCTTTGCAGGCCATTGCCCACGATTTCCAGGAAGTGATGTCGTCCGAGCAGGCCAAGGGACGAATTATCAACCTCTGTGGCCCGGAAGGGATCGGCAAATCGACCATTATCAGCATGGTGCGCGCCCAACTGCCCGAAGATGCCTTTATCTGGGTGGGTGGCAACTGCCTGGAGTTCTTCCGAAACGATCAGTTTCCGCTGTTTTACTGGCTGGACATGTTGCAGAACTGGCTGGGTTTTCAGCTAGAAGGCGTGCATCACGACGAAGGCAACGAGCATTTAACCAGCGGGCTCAAGGCCCGGTTCGGAGACGCCATTTCCCCCGAGCAGATTGACTTCTACCGGACTGTGTTTTCATTAAAGCCGGAAGCGCCCATTACACCGGATATCCGCGCATCCCTCGGCCAGATTATTCCCCAGATTCTGAACCTGCTGGGAGCCATGCTACAGGTAAAGCCGGTTGTGCTGGTGCTGGAAAATATTGAATACGCCGATAAGGCCTCTGTAGAGTTGCTTTTGCAGCTATTCCAGCAGGGTCTGCTGGAGGCCCGAATCATCGTGCTGATGACCAGTCCGCCGGAAGTGCAGTTTATGGGCGCTATGCAGCAGGCCATCACGATGATGCCTTACAAGGAACTGGTGCTGATGCCGGTGGACGAGCCCACGCTGATTACCATGGCCGAACCGCCGTTGAGCGTGCCCTGGAAGAAGCTGCCGGATGTGTTGCGGGCGCAGTTGCTTGAGAAGGGCTCCCCCATCTTTCTGGAAGAGGCGTTTCGCTGGTTGCATATGCATGGCGGGCTTTCCATCCACGCCAAAACCGGTAAACTCTCCCCGGAGAAGAAGCTGAAAAGCCTGACCGTGCCGGAAAGCACGATGGATATCATTCGGGAGCGGTTTGAAGCCCTGGAAGAGCCGTATCGGGTGACGCTCCAGGTGGCCAGCATTCTGGGCGAAACCTTCTCCACCAATACGTTAACCCGGTTGCTCGGCCGCCTGCGGATGAACCAGGTGATCGAGGCGTTTGACAATGTGCTTCAGCTCCTGTGGCAAAACGGCTTTATCGTGCCGGATTACGGGAATCGCGGCCGCTTCCGCCACCAGATGATCTGGCATGTGGTTTTCCACAGCATGACGGACGATGTGCGGCAGAATATCCATCTACTCGTGGCCGATTACCTGGAAGAGATTAGAAGCAACGGCGTCGGCGTCAATCCGGTTTATCTTGCCAATTACCAGCAGCGCGGCGGCAAGCTGGAGCAGGCCATCGAATCGTGGAAGCAGGGCGCGGCCTGGCTGGCTTCCGTGGGATCCGTCATCGGCGCCAATATTGCGATGAACCATATGCAGGCCTTGCTCAAGGAAGTGGGCAGCCCCGCTTCCCCGGCGGATCAAAAGCGCCTTTACGAAGCCCTGGGAATCCTGAATGTGGATATGAACCCGGAATACGCCAAAAATCTGCTGCTTAGCGGCATGCAAGTTCAGGATGGCGACTCCCGCGAGGAGCGCGTTGAGATGCAGGTACTGCTGGCGCAAGCCTATGAGCGGATGGGACAGTACCACCATGCCACCGGCACCGTGCATCGTGCATTGGAAGCTGTGCCGAAGGAAGGTAACGAACTGGAGCGCAAGGCGATTGCCTCTCAGGAAGTGTGGTATTTATTCCACCAGGGCAGTTACCAGGAGGCGATGCAGGTTTACGATCAGGAAGTGGCGCCCGGTATTGAGCAGGCGCAGCAGCAGCTCTGGCACGACCCGGCTTTACGGCAAAGCTTTGTTCGCGGCGAACTGGCCCGGGCCCGGATTTTACTCTTCCAGTGCCGGCCGGAAGCGTTTGAAGTGATTGATAACGCGCTGACGCAATGCGAAGTGTATGACGAAGTGGTGTTTGGCATCCAGTTTCGCCTGACGCGCAGCCTGGGCTTTTTAATGAAAGGCAGTTACGAAGCCTGCGAGCGTGAGATGAAACCCATCCTTGCCGAAGTGGAGAGCCTGCCTCACCCGGCGGAAGTAATGGCGTGGTGGGGGCTCATCGTCCTCTTCTATCATTGCGACCTGGCGGATTGGGAAAATGCGACCATTCTGCTGCCCAACACCAGTTACCAGGCCGAGCAGGCAAGGGATTACCTGGCGTGGTGCATTTGCCAGGCCGTGAGTGGGCAGATTGCCATGGCGGGCGGCAAGCATGGCGATGCCCAAAAGCAACTGGAGCAAGCCGTGACGATATCCGCGGAATACCGGATGTCTCAACCGGCGCTGATGGGTTGGCGCTTTATCGCGGAAAACGAACTGGCGCTGGGTAATGCCGAAACGGCGGATGAGATCGCCACACGCGCCATGTCCGTCGCGATGAAACCTCAGATCCAGAACAAATACGAGTTTTATCGTTTGCTGTTAACGCACGCCCGCATTCTCATTCACCGGCGTGAATTGAAGGAAGCCGGAACCAAACTGGAACAACATTGGCCGGCCCTGGTTAAAACCGGCTACACGCCGCTCGTGGCGGAAGCCGCCTATCTCATCTCCCAGCTTTACGGGCAGCTAAGCCTGGATGTGCCGGAGCCGCACAGCGGCCGCTACCGCGAGCAACAGCAGAACTTCCTGCAAAAGGCCAAGGTCCTGTGGCACGATCAAGGCAACAAAAATCGCCTGGCCACCGTGCAACAAGCCGATGAAGGCGTTGTAATTTCCTAAGCCTGTAAAGTTATTGAATTTAAACAGCCGAAGCCCTAGTGGTAGGAATCGTTGTCCTGGGCCACTTCGCGCAGCATCTCCAGGTTGGTTATCAGGATTTTACCGCCACGCAGGTATCGAATGCACTGGTACTGCTTTTTAAGCCGGCTGATGATGCGGACGGACTCCTCGTAAGCAATGCCCGTCATGCTGGCAATGTAATCGTGCGGCAGGTAGATTTTAAGCTGTAGCCCTTCCGGGGTTTGCTCAAAGCCATCGCGCTTGAGGTAATGCAGGATTATCTTGGCGACACGCGCTTCGCTCTTTTTGACGACCTGGTTGTGTGTCGCGTAGTTAAACCAAAGCACTTCGCCCATGGCGCACATCATATTCAACGCGACCGAAGGGAACCGCGTAATCAGCTTCTTGAAATTATCGTGGTTAATGCTGATGACCGTGGTATCCGTCAAGGTTTCCGCGGAAAACGGGTAGCTTTGATTGGTGAGCGCGCCCGTGACACCAAAGAACTCACCGGCGCATGCCAGCCGAACAATCGTGCTTTCCCCGTCGGAAGAGTATTTGACCAGTTTCACACACCCTTCCAGGACAAAATATACCCGCGAACCGGTGCGTTCCGGCAAATCTTGCTCGTAAAAAATAATGGTTTCCTTGGGATAGGCGGACTGGGTAAACGCGGTTTGAAATTCCAGGAGGCCTGCACCATCCAGGTCTTTAAAAAGCGGTATGCGATGCAGTTTTGAGAGAAACTCCGCTGAACCCGCTTTCGGCGTAAGCGATGAAGAAAGCATCATATATTTCGACCGACTTTCAGAAGATGCGTTTTGGGCTTTAATCTATTATATCCATAAAGGTTAAGGAAAGTGGAGTACTATGAAAATTCTCAACATGAGGCTTTAATCTGCAAAAAGATTGCTGGTTGCGCAGGGCCTGTTTAACCCATCTCTGCTAATCGCAGAGATGGGAGCCCAATTTTATAGATGAAGCCGCCTGCTGCGGCTTCAGATGCACCCTCCCTAATATTAATTTTTGGCCTCGCTTGCGGCTATGCCGCTGCGCTCGGCCGTTAAAATTTATTAGTGCATATTATGCGCTAACTAAGACTATATATAAGGGTTCAAGTGAGATCCATTTCATCCTTGGAACCCCTCCCAGTATTTTGGGATTTATTGGGAGGTGAGGAAGTAGGTGGCTTGGGCTTCGGAAGACCAGATTTCGAGGACTTTGTCCAGGGACGTGACTTCCACGAGGTAGTTTATGGTGTCGTTCAGGCCGCATAAGGCCATCGTCCCGTTCTTTTCCTTAATCATCTTCAGCACGGACACAATCGTGGCCAGCCCATAACTATCCAGCAACTGCACCTGGCTCAGGTTCAGCACAAACAATTTGTGCCCGGCCTGTAACAAATGGGCCACGTGGTTTTTCAAGATGGCATTTTGGGGATAGGTAAAGTTTTCGGCCTTGATATCGAGGATCACACATCCGCTGGCTTCGCGGTGGGTAATTTCCACCGTAGTATTCATTCGGGGAGCTTCCTGCCTAGTCAACTAATAGGATTATTTTAACATATCTGCCATATCAACAGCCGACCTCAGCATCACCCTTCCGTGGATTGGAAGCGGGAACATTTTGCCTCAAAATGGAACTTATACAATATCTGGTTAAGTGAGACGGCAATGAGAACAATGTTTTATAAAAAGTTATTTGTCCTGGCAGCACTCAGCCTTACGATTACGGGTTGCCAACTGGATTCCATGGCGTTTAACCGGGATGCGCTCTCCACCATTGGAGGGTTTTTCTCCCCCGTATCCCAGCAGCAGGAAGTGGTGGCCGGGGCGCAGCTGGATCAAAAGATCCGGCAAAAATACCCGCCCAGCAAAAACGTGGCCCTGCAAAATTATGTCTCGTCCATTGGCCGCAGGGTTGCGGCACAATCCGGCGTGCAGTATCCGTATAGCTATGTGGTTCTGGAAGACAGCCGAACCGCAAATGCCTTTGCCGCTCCTGGCGGATTTATCTACATAACCACCGGTTTGTTGAATATGCTGGAAAATGAATCGCAATTGGCGGCCGTACTGGCCCATGAAACGGCCCATGTGTCCAGCCGGCATGTCATTAAACGCTTGCAGGAGCGTAGCACAGCCGATGTGGCCTTGAACCTGCTGTCGCGCGTTACCGACATCAACTTCAACAACCGGCTCACCCAGATTGGTGAAGCCGTCCTTTTCCAGAAGTTTAGCCGGGAAGATGAGAACGAGGCCGATTTGGTGGGCACGCAGATGATGGTAAAAGCCGGGTACAACCCCCTGGGGATGGTGCAAATGCTGGAAAAGCTGAACGCCTTGAATGCACGCGGCGTTGTGATTCCCTTCCTGCAAAGCCACCCCTCCAGCGAATCGCGTGCGCGGCTGGTTGAGGAATATATCCAGCGCAATCAATTGGTGCGTACGGGCCAGCTTACCGATACGACGTATTTCCATCAGTTTGTCCGCTAAATCAGACGTTTGACAGGTGCTTCGGCATCTGTTTTACACTCTTATTGCAATTGATTCTCATTTACAACTACTGGATGCTGTGGTATGGTGCTGCCTGTACAGAGAGCAGTAAGTGCTGTTGCATGAGAATCCTTTCCGCAAACCCCTACATCCAGCCAGGCCCGCGGTTTAACGGCGTCCCGGAGCAGGAGGCCTACTTGAAGCGCCTGCAAGCCTTAAAGCCCGATGAACAGGGCGCGCTCCTCCGCATCTTTAATGCCGGGCTTCGTGGTACGGGCAATCATTTTATCCTGGCCGGCGTTGCCGCAATGACCCATGCCGCCCTTCAACCCCTGGTGCTGGAAGAACTCCAGCTCAACATCGACAAGCATGCAAAGGATAAAACCACCGCTGCCAAAGCACGAGAGCAGCTCTTTGACCAGCGCGTGGCCATGATTGCCCTGCGTGATCAATGCGTCTTAACCTCGGCGGCGGACACTTACACCCGCATTTTAGAGGAACGCGGCAACAGGGAGCAGTGCGGCCGAATTTCTGAAAAATCGCTTTACCTGGCCCAAAGGACCAAAAAGCAAAAGAACCGCTTTGTGTTGTATCGCCTCCTGATGGGCTTGCATAAACGCAGCCAGGCCATTAAAAAAGGAGAGGATACAAACAGCTTGAAGGATAGACCATGAAGCACGCAACAAAATATCTGTGGTTTAACACCAAAAAGGAGCGCGAAATCGTCCGCATTACCGACGAAGTGGCGGAATTTCTCGCGGAGTCCGGTATTAAGGAAGGGTTTATCCTGGTGAGTGCGATGCACATCACAGCCGGGGTTTATGTTAATGACTGGGAAGACGGGCTGATCCATGACATTGAGGAATGGGTGGAGCAGGTAGCGCCCGCAAAGCCGGACTATCGACATCACCGGACTGGCGAAACCAACGGCGATGCGCACTTGAAACGGCTGTTGATCGGTCACCAGGTGACCATCCCCGTGACCGAGGGCAAATTGGATTTAGGCCCATGGGAGCAAATCTTCTACGCGGAATTTGATGGCCGCCGCAAAAAACGGGTCATATTAAAGGCTCTCGGCATTTAATCAACCGGTAATAAGGTATCTTCTTCCACCGAGAAGGTTTGAATTTGGCCTCGCGTAAACTCACTTAGCGGAAGCTGGCCAATGGCCTTTCCAAACTGCGTTGGATCGCCGGTGATGCAGAGTGTTTGCTGCCCTTCAAGCAGGTTCATGTTCTGGATAATGGGCGCCGCCACGGTGGCTAAAACTTCCGCGGAGTCCACCAGTTGCACATTCGGCCCGCTAATGTTCTGGATATAATCCCGAATAAAGCTGTAATGGGTACATCCCAGGATGATGACATCCGCCTCGCAGGCCAGCAACGGCATGAGATATGGAAAAAGAACCTCATCCAGTTCAGGCCCGCTGCAAATGCCCGCTTCAATCACGGAGGCCAGCCCTTTACACGGCATCTGCATCACCTCGAAGCCGGGATCGAGAAATTGCAGGTAACGCCCACCGGTTACGGTGCCCGGCGTCGCAAGAATCCCGATTTTAAGCGGGGCTTTAAAATGGGCATTCACCCATTCCGCCGTGGTTTTCACCGGCTCCAGTATCGGATAGCCGGGGTTTGTGGCCTGCAACTCATCATAAGCTGCCACGGTGGCCGTATTGCAGGCCAGCACAAACACCGCGGGATCGTAAAACCGGTTGAGCCAGCCATAAACCTGTAGCACCCGCTCGCACACCACATCCAGGGATTTTTCCCCGTAAGGCATCCAGGCCGTATCCCCGATGAAGATATACGGGCTCCCTGGCATTTGCTGCACCAGCCGCTTCAGCACGGCGAGGCCACCCACGCCGGAATCCATACAGGCCAGGGTTTTGCAAGTGCTGGGTTGAGGGGCGTTATCGGAAATCAGGATTATTCTCCAACAGCGGCATCCGCTTTATAGGCTCTTGTCAGAAATTCTACCACACCCTGGGCGATTGCTTCAGCCGTTGCGCGCTGGCGCGACTCGGATTGCAGCGAGGCCCGCTCGGACGGGTTGGAAATATAGCCCATTTCGCACAGGATGGCAGGCACCTGGGTATTGCGGATGACGTAGAACCGGGCGGTTCTCACACCACGATCCGGGGCGGAAACGCTGTTCACCATCCGGCGGTGGACGCGGTTAGCCAGTTCCCGGCTTTGCGGCGTGTAGTAGTAAGTCTCGATGCCATTGGCCGCGGTGGAAACGCTGGCGTTGGTGTGTACGCTTACAAAGGCATCCGGCTTAACGCGGTTGGTAATGGCGGTAATTTCAGAAAGCTCCAAAAACTTGTCGGTCGCGCGGGTCATATGAACCGTTACCCCTTTGGCTTCCAGGGCTTGGCGAACTTTTTGGGCTACAGACAGGTTCAGGTGCTTTTCGTAAACGCCTTCTCGGTTTGCGCCGATGTCCTTGCCACCATGGCCGGCATCCACCACAACGGTAAAGGAGCCTTTCTTAACGCTGCCGACTGCGGGAAGCGCGCCGCCCGGCATCACCAGCTCAGGCATTTGCGTGCGGTGGTGCGAAACAACCGCGCGGTTGCGGGGCGTCAGGGAAATTTCCAGGGATCGCCCATCGATGGTAGAGGCGCTTTCCATTTCAACACCGGGATCATCCACGCGAATAATGACCTTGGAGTTGGGTTCCTGGGCATTCATCGGGCTCAGGCGAATCTCCTTGATGTCCGAGAACTCGCGCTTGTCGTATGCCACAAAGGAGGGCTTGGAGGCGATATTGATCAGCTCCAGCTCAATCTGGTTGCCGTTGCGACGGATGCGGCGAACCATGGGCTCCGTGGTATTGATGCGGATAATGCTGTTATCACCGCGCTTGACGAGGTTAATATCGCTGATGCTGCCGATGCGCTGGTTCTCATACGGCAAGGTGCGGATGGAATGGTTAAAGTTGCTGGACAAGGCCAGTTGGCTCTTGTCGTGGCCGGGATAGATGACCGCCATGGCGCTGGGTTTATCGGCATCCACCACAATGCGCACGGTTTCCGCGTCAAACTGCCCCAGGCGAATAGTCTTGATGCCGTCCCGATACACATCGATGGGGTTGGCAAGGCTCTTGTCCTGCAAAACGGCATTGGCAATGTCCAAAACCAGGCGGTTGGGCTGGGTTAGCGTAAACTGGTTTTTAATAATGAGATCGTTGTTATTGTTGGCGGTAATCAACAGCGTGCCGTTTTGAAAAGACACGGAGCGGATCACATTGCGGCCATCCACGGCGGGCGCGGGCCCATCCAAAAAACTGAACCGGGAATTGTTGGGAGTACTGGGAGAGCCCGGAATGGGCGGGGCCATCACTGGAGGTTTGCCGTTCATGCTAATGGTCAGGCGGTTGTTGCTGGGATGGAGTTGGATATTCTGAAGGGCACTGGCGTTTTGCGCAAACACGGTAATCCGAACCACCTGGTAAAACGTGCCGAGAGACTGGGAAAGCTCGATGCGATCCAGGCCGTTTTGCTGAATCGGGATGCTGCGTGCCGAGGTGCTTAAAAACGCGTTGGGGATATCGATAATGGCCCGATCCGGGTGCGTCAGCTTCACCATTTGGTATTCGCCATTGTACACGGCGCCGTTCTGGGCGGATAAGTTGATGGCCTGGCTGGTCGCGTCGAACGTGACGGACTGGATCTTCAAGGGATCGGTCCTGCGGTCGGCATGTGCGGGCAGGATGCTGAAGATCAGGACTGCAAGAACAACGGCAAAAACGCCACCGGATTGAAGCAGCTTGGAAAGGGCGGTTTTAAGGTTGAAAGTCACGCGATGACCCCTATCTCTCTACTGGTACACTCTCATTATCGGCAAAACACACCTAACTTTAGGCTTTTTCGGCGAGTTAGGGCAATAAGACCCACAAAACGCCAAGCCCTATACTCATTATACCTTACCGACTGCTTGCTTTAAAAAAAGTTCCCTTTAATTTCAACCGATAATGGTACTGCCATGATAGACGCCTTTTAACCGCTGTTTCAAGGCAAGCGGGTGGTTGGAAACCCGCAAGGCTTCCTCCGGCGTGATATATTGATGCTTAACCAGTTGGTACAGGGCAAAGTTCATGGTTTGCATCCCCTCAAACCGGCCCTCGTCCATCAAGGCGTAAATCTCGTCCAACTGGTTTTTCAGCAGGTAATCGCGAATGGTGGACGTAATCATCAGCACTTCGGCCACGGCAGACATCGCGCCATCGTTATTAATGTGGTAAAGCTTTTGGGAAATGGTGCCGCGAAGCACATTGGAGAGCTGCACGCGGATGGCGTCCCGTTCATGCGGCTCAAAAAAGTCCAGGACACGGTTAATCGTCTGGATGGCGTCCGAGGTGTGAAGGGTGGAGAACACCAGGACACCGGTTTCCGCCGCCTTGATGGCAGACATCGCCGTTTCCCGGTCGCGCATTTCGCCAATCAGCAACACGTCCGGATCCTGCCGCAGGGCGTTACGGATGCCGTCCGGAAAACTGGGCGTGTCGATCGCCAGTTGCCGCTGGGTCACCATGGAGCAATCGCTCTTGTAGATGAACTCCACCGGATCTTCGATGGTGATGATGTGCTTGGCTTGATGGTGATTGATATGGTTGAGGAGGGCCGCCAGCGTTGTGGATTTGCCGGAGCCGGTGGTGCCGGTAATCAGCACCAGGCCATGCTCCATTGTCGTGTAGTTCAGTATGGTTTCCGGCAGGCCCAGGCTGTCCAGCGTAGGAATAACCGTGGGAATAACCCGGATAACGAATGCCAGGCGACCCAATTCGTACAGCAGGTTTACCCGAAAGCGCGCCAGGTGGAAGTCGCGGGCAAAGTCCATATCGTGCCGCTTGTTCACAAACGACTTCAGGTTATCCGGAATCAGCCACCGCGCAAAGCGCTGCATGGCCTTGTCGTTTAGCGGGGGCAGCTTGGTGTGGATAATTTTCCCGTTCTTGCGGAACGTCGGGGATTGCCCTTCTCGCAAATGGATATCGGACACCTTTTGGGCGACCGCCATGGTAAAGAAACTGTCCAGATCGATTTCTTCGGAGGTAATGGGCAACAGCGTGCCGTCGGGAATGACGAATTCCTCGTTTAACGGCCCAATCGGGACGGTATTGCCTTGTGAGAAAAAGGATTTCTCAAACGGTGCATTCATGGGGGATGAGTTCGGTCTGGTTGTTAAAGTAAGGCTGTAATACTTCAGGCAGTGCTACGGAGTTGGGGCCGGTCTGGTAGTTTTCCAAAATCGCCGCAAGCGTCCTGCCCACGGCAAGGCCGGATCCGTTGAGCGTATGCACGAACGTCGGCCTTCCCGTTTCCTGCGAGCGGAACTTGATATTGGCGCGCCTGGCCTGAAAGTCCATAAAGTTGCTGCAACTGGAGATTTCCCGGTAAACCCCTTGCGCCGCCATCCACACTTCAATATCGTAGCAGCGGGCGGCGCTAAAGCCCAGGTCGCCGGCGCACAGTTCCACGACGCGGTAGGGTAGTTTCAAGCCCTGAAGCACCATTTCGGCGTCTTCCAGCAGCTTTAAATGCTCCTCGTGCGAGGTATCGGGATGGACCAGCTTGACCAGCTCCACTTTATTAAACTGGTGCTGGCGAATGAGCCCGCGGGTATCCTTGCCGGCGCTACCCGCTTCCCGGCGGAAACAGGGCGTGTAAGCCGTCATATACATGGGCAGTTGCGACTCATCCAGGATTTCGTTGCCGTACAGGTTCGTCACCGGCACTTCCGCCGTGGGGGTCAAGAACAACGGGTCATCCTGGCAGCGGAACATATCGTTCTCGAACTTGGGCAACTGGCCCGTCCCAAACATGGCTTGGGCATTGATGAGGAAAGGCGGCAGCACCTCCTGGTAACCGCGCTGGGTGTGCAGCTCCAGCATATAGTTAATCAAAGCCCGCTCCAGCTTGGCGCCTTTGCCCAGCAAAACGGAAAAACGCGATTGGGCGACTTTCACGCCGCGCTCAAAATCCAGAATCCCTAAATTGGCGCCAATCTCCCAGTGATCCTTGGCATCCGCCACCGGGCGGCTTTTGTACTCGTCGCCCCAGGTTTTGATCACGGGGTTATCCGCATCAGACTGACCATCCGGCACCATGGGCAGGGGCATGTTGGGAATGTAATGCAATAATTCGTTCTGGCGTTGCTCCAGCACGTCCTTTTCAGACTCGATGGCCTTGATCCTGTCGCCGATTTCGCGGGTTTTATTCTGCAACTCGTCCGCATTCTGGCCGGTGCGCTTCAGTTCGCCCACCTGCTTGCTTAGGGCGTTGCGCTGGCTGCGTAAATCTTCTTCCTCCTGTAGCAGCTTGCGCCGGGTTTCGTCCAGCGCGATGATTTCATCCACCGACAAATCCGGGTTACGCCGCTTTAAGGCCGCGTTAACGCTATCCGAGTCACTACGAATGATTTTGATATCGAGCATGAGTCTGTCTCAATCCCTTCAACTAGGCCAATATGAGAGTATTATACGTAAACCCTCGTTCGTTTACACTAAATGCGCCAAGCGGTCTGATACCCCTGTTTCGACCAAACCCAAGAGAAGTTGAATTCTCCATTTAAAGGAGATTCTCAAGAGGATGGTATGAAATGCTAATTATTTATTAAGTATATCTTTTTAATGGCGATAAGATGCTATACTGCGAGCAGGGGTACGACGGGTTCCTAAGGGGGTTATCCAAGGGATGATGGTTTTTACTGACTTATGCAACAGCCAAAAAAATGGCTTCGTTCGTTCAATTTTCAAAACGTGAGTTTAAAATGGGTTTGTTTTCTCAGTTTTTTATCACAGTGTCATCCCCGCGGAGGCGGGGATCCAAAAAAATCACCCAGCTTGTCTCTGCTCGAAACTCCTAGATTCCCGCCTGCGCGGGAATGACAACAAGGAAGACCAAAAAATGGGTTTGTTTTCTCAGTTTTTATCACAGTGTCATCCCCGCGGAGGCAGGGATCCAAAAATCACCCAGCTTGTCTCTGCTCGAAACTCCTGGATTCCCGCCTCCGCGGGAATGACACATGCGGTCACTGTGTCCCGGCCTCGCAATGACCAGCCGTACAAAATTCGCCGAGCGATGACAGAGTTGAGAGCCTGCTGCATCGGGAAAAATCGAAGGGCCACAACAGGAGACGGATAAAAATGGGTTTGTTTTCTCACTTTCATAATCAGTTGTTTCCCACTGCGCAAGCAGGGAGCAAAACCGAAGAAAGCAGGCTACTTGACTTCCAGCAATTCCACTTCGAACTTAAGCGTGGCGTTGGGCGGGATGACCGGCGGGACACCCTGGGAGCCGTAAGCCAGCTCCGGCGGGATAACGAGAATCCGCTTGCCGCCCACGTGCATCCCGGCAACGCCCTCATCCCATCCGCGGATGACTTGGCCTGCGCCCAGGCGAAACTCGAAGGGCTCACCCCGATCCAGGGAACTGTCAAACTTCTTGCCGGAGGGGTACAACGTGCCGGTGTAATGCACACTCACCTTATCGCGGGCCGCCGCCAGATCCCCTTCGCCCACGACAACATCCTGCCACTGAAGGCCGGACATGGTGGTCGTCATATCCCCATCCACCGGGGAAACCACCGGATTCGCGTCATCCTTGCGAAGCATCAAACTCTTGGCGCGCACGGCATGGAAGGCCTGAAAGCCCATCAAAACCACGACCAGCGCGATAATCACATAATGCAAGGTGTTCAGTTTCATAAAATCAGGTTCCTTTTCTCTTGGGTTGCTTCGCCGAGCGTACCCTATTATAACCCCATAAACACGCCATGGCCGAAAGCCGACCAATCAGTTCGACGACTGGACTTTTTGAGGGCACGGCAACGAAATGTAGAAACTGGTTTCCTTGTCCGGCTCACTGGTTGCCCAGATCTTGCCCCCATGAAGCTGGACAATCTGCCGGGAGATGTAAAGCCCCAGCCCGGTGCCAATCTGTTTGAACTTACGGGACAAGGAGTAGTATTTATCGAAAATCTTGGGCAGATCTTCCGGGGGAATTCCCTTGCCGTGGTTCGTAATCTGGATGAGTACTCGATCGGCCGCCTCCGGCGTGATTTTAACCAAAATCGCCGTGCCGCGCCGCGCATAACTAATGGCGTTAGAGAGCAGGTTATGCAGTACGCGCTTCATCTGGATCGGGTCAATCAGCGGATCCGGCAGCTCCAGCCCGGCGTCAATCTCGATGCTGAGTTTGCGGTTATTGAGCAGCGGCACCAGGTTTTCCGACAGCTCCTTGACCATGGGCACCAGGGGAATGGGCTGTTTATGCAAGGCCAGGTGCGCCGATTCAATCTTATAGTACAGCAGCGTCGCGTTCACCATTTCCACCAGGTCCTGCACACTTTGGGAGGCCCCGCGCAGGAGTTTCTTCTGCTCGGCGTTAACCTCCCCGGCCCGGCCGGACAGGATGGAATCCAGAACCATCTCCTGGGCCAGCAACGGCGTCTTGAGGTCGTGGGTGAGGGTGGCGATGTAAGTCTCCTTGACGCGCTCCAGCTCCTTGCTGGTGGAAATATCCCCCAGCACGCAGATAAAGCCGCTACGCTGCTTCTGGAGGCCCTGCTGCTCAAACCGGGAGGCATTGAGCCTCAGCGTGCGCGTAATGCCATCACCAGGGTGTGTAACCAGGGTTTCCAGCGTTTCCGGCAGCCGGTCGTCAAACTGGTCGCTGGTGCAAAGCAGGTAGGAGAGTTCCCGGCACTTGTTCAGGTTGGGGCACTGGCAGGTAAACACATCAAAGAAGTTCTTGCGGGCCAGCTCCGGCTGCTCCTTCCCGCTCCAGTCCTGGACGGGCTTGTTGGCCAACTGTAGTTCCAGGTTCTCGTTCAGCAGCAATATCCCGTCCGGCGAAGCGTGGAAGATGGTCTCGAACTGCCGCTGCGCTTCTTCCAAAGTAATCTTATGCCGCTTGGAGGCAATCATCAGCATCACAATCAGGTATAAAATCAGCAGTCCCGCAGCCCATAAGCCAAACCGCTGCATAATAATGGCTTCGAAGATGGGTTGTACCGGCTGAAGCTGTAGTTTCCACTGCTGATCGCCCACCAGGAAGGGGATTTTGGTGACAATGCGATCGTGTTTGCTGAAATTCACCCCGCTGAAGAACGGGTTCCCCTGCGGATCGAGAACCTGGATCTCGTATTTTTCCAGCAATTCCTTATGGCTGGTAAGTCCCCATATTTCCTCCAGGGAGATTTCACCGGCCGCGTAGCCCAGGAACTCGGTATTGTTCCGGTATATCGGGATCGCGGCAATCACGCTCCGCGGATGCTCCATAAACGTAATGAGTGAGGACGACGTAGGCTGGTGGGTCGTCTTGGCCCGTTTCAGCAACTTGCTCACATCCGGTTGTCCCGCAACGGAGGCCGTTACCAGTCGCGTGTTTTCCGGGGTTAATGGGTAGATGCGCTCAATCGTCATATTGGGAGACAGATACATCAAGCGCCTGAACCCCTTGAGGTTGTTGGTAATGGACGCCCCGTACTGCTGGAAGTCGTAATGGTTGATATCCACAAAGTTCTGGTAAACCACGTTCAGCGCAATCAGGGCCGTCACATGCTCTTCCATAAGAGATTGCAACTGGGCTTGGAGCCGCTGGGCCATCAGTGTTTGCCGATATTGCTGCTCGTGCTGCAATTTTTGCACGGCCAGCGTATCAATACAGGCAATCGTAAGGATGCCGGCCAGGATTAAGAAGGCCACCTCGCGATTTCGCCCGATGCGCGTGAGCATTGCCTTCCAAATGTCAGCAGGTTTAATCATTCTCCATCCTGAGCAGGCTCCACTATCTGAATATTATTAAAAAGTTTTCAAAAAAAGTCCAACTATGGCGGGTTATTCCCTTCAAGCTCATCCATTTACACCTTAATGATCAAACATGCAACCTGCACCATAGTCTACTAGGCGATAGAGGGATGCTGAATTGAAAAAAGAAAACTAAACTATAAATGGGGATGAGGTTTGTATCATTCATGGGAAGAAGAGAGAGAAGGAATGAGGTATGTCCGGTTTTTTACGGAATTTCAGGCACCTTGCCCTGCCTCTGATGGAATGGAAAGAGGCCCCACCTGATAGGAGAATGCTGGAAAGAAGCATTACTATTAATGCCCCGGCTTATGCGGTATGGAAAATGATTACCGAGCCGGATCTAATCCCTATGTGGCATAAGGATATCCTGAAGGTCAGTTGGAATAGTGTTATCCCGGTTAATGCGGATTTGACCGGCGAAACCCGCTATTTGTATTACCAGCACGGCCCGGTGCAGAAACAGGTCATTACGGATTGCGAGCCCGGCAGGCTGCTGAGTTACGAAACGAGGGAGGGAAAGCGGTTTAGCCATTTTGCGATTGACTTGCACATCGGAATCTTTAAGCTTCGTTCGCTGGATAATAATAATACAGAGCTGTATTGGCTCAATTATATCGAGTTCGAAAGCGCCCACCAGAGCGCGCAACTCAATCGATACATCTCATCATTCAAGCAAAATTTGATATCCCTGAAATGGGTGCTGGAAAACGCCATTCTCAAGACGTCTGCCTCGTCTTGATGCAGTAATTCGATAAGAGAGAAGGAAGGTAGGTGGTTTATGCAACGAACGGTCGATACGCTTACGGATTACATTAAATTTAACTTTCTAATGATGGCCATTATGTTTGAGATGATCTGGATTTTGCAATCCAAGGGTTGGTTGGAATTAACCCGTCTTTTTGCACTTTTTAATTAAGGTAAGTATCCCACCACTGCAAGTAATTGAGCTGATTAGCCTA